>JANOEM010000031.1:0-5907 GCA_031413195.1 Actinomycetes bacterium | reverse complement strand
GTGTGGAAGGCAACGGCAGCCCGATCCGAGGCCCTGTATCAGCGGCGCCATGGCGAAGCCGACTTGTTGCTGGTGCGTGGGGTCAATGCCGGCTACGGCAACAGGCAGATCCTGTTCGAGGTGAACATCGACGTCAAGGAGGGTGAGATCGTCGCCCTGCTCGGCACGAACGGCGCTGGAAAGTCGACCTTGCTCAAAGCGATCAGTGGGATCGTCGAAGCCGATCGAGGTGCGATCGTGCTGGATGGGCGAGACATCACGCATGCACCGCCGAATGAGATCGCGACCCTCGGAGTCAGCCAGATGCCCGGTGGAGCGGGCGTGTTCGGTTCGCTGACGATTCGCGAGAACCTGCAACTCGCGGGGTGGACGCAGCGGCGTAAGCCCGACGAAGTCCGGGCTAGCACGGCCGCCGTTCTGGAGATGTTTCCCATCCTCGCGACCCGGATGGACAACGCTGCCGCGGACCTCAGCGGTGGTCAGCAACAGATGTTGGCGTTGGGGATGGCGTTCATCTCGCGTCCTCGGGTCCTGTTGATCGACGAACTCTCGCTCGGCCTTGCGCCGGTGATCGTTGGCCAGATGTTGCCGATAATCGAGCGGCTCGCCGCCGACGGTGTGGCGATCGTGATGGTCGAACAGAGTGTCAACGTCGCGCTCACCGTCGCTCACCGGGCCTACTTCCTCGAACGCGGCACCGTGTTGTTCAGTGGTCCCACTGCCGAGCTCTTGGAGCGACCCGATCTGCTGCGGTCGGTGTTCCTCTCCAACGCGAGTGTCGGCGAGTCGACCGTCGCCGAGCCGTTCGTGGCGGTCGAGGGTGTGCCACCGGCGCTGGAGGTGCGCGGACTCGTCCGCAGCTTCGGGGGCATCCGGGCGGTCGATGATGTCTCGTTCGATGTCGGCGCTGGTGAGATCGTCGGCATCATCGGTCCCAACGGCGCAGGCAAGACGACCCTGTTCGACCTGATCTCCGGGTTCACCAGATCCTCGTCCGGGCGCGTGACCCTGGCCGGCCAGGACATCACGGATCTCGCACCGTTCCAACGCGCTGCCGCTGGGCTCGGGCGCAGTTTCCAAGATGCCAAGTTGTTCCCCGAGATCACCGTGTCCGAGACGCTCTCGGTCGCGATGGAACGGTTCGTCGAGAGCCGCAGCGTGCTCGCGGCGGCCCTGCGACTGCCGCAGTTCTTCGACTCCGAGCAGCAGATCGCGGATCGGGTGGAAGAGTTGATCGATCTGATGGGCCTCAATCAATACCGCCACTCGTTCGTGCGCGAATTGTCGACCGGAACGAGGCGAGTGGTCGATCTTGCCTGCCAGGTCGCGCACCGCCCCACCGTGATCCTGCTCGACGAACCATCGTCGGGGATTGCCCAGCGTGAGGTCGAAGCGTTGGCGCCGGTCCTGTTGCGGCTCCGCAACGAGATGGGTGCCAGTCTGGTCGTGATCGAGCACGACATGCCGTTGATCAGTTCGATCTCTGATCGACTGATCGCACTCGACCAAGGTGCCGTGGTGACGATCGGTGAACCAGGTCAGGTCCTGCAGCACCCCGATGTCATCGAGAGCTATCTCGGCACGTCGAGCGCTGCAATATCTCGTTCGGGAGCGACGGTTTCCGAGCACGCGCTTTTCGAGCACACGCAACACAGTCAGCCAGATCCAGCAACAAGGGGGTAGCAGAATGCAACCAGCACAAGCTGGAGGTGGGGAGAAGAAGAACTCCACCGCAATGAAGCGTTACGGACCGATCATCGGCATCGTGGCGGCCTTGGGGATCGGGGTGGGGGCCCTGGTCATCTTCGGCGGCAGCGACGACGACAAGGTCTCCGACAGCACAACGGTCGTCACCGACGCGCCGTCCGCATCCACCGGTGCCCCGCCCGCATCGACCGAGGGGTCGACAGCCACCTCGGCCGCGCCTGACGATTCGACCGCAACCACTACTGCAGGCACGACCGCGGAGACTACAGCCGGCGGCGAGATCACCTTTCCGTTGAGCTTCTCCGATGCCGCCGACCAGGGTATCGAAGTCGATTGGGGAGACAGCTGCGACACCGAGACGGGTCGTCTCGCCGTTCCCGACTTCTTCGCGGCCGAGTGCTTCGCGCCGTTCGAAGGAGACAACGGAGGCGCCACTGCTCAGGGCGTGACCGCTGACGAGATCACCATTGCCGTCTACCAAGGTTTGGCGAACGATCCGATCATCGCCTACATCACCGACGCGATCAAGGTCGAGGACACCAACGAGCAACAAGCGGAAACCATTCAAAACCTGGTCGACTACTACCAGACCTACTACGAGACATATGGCCGAACGGTGAAGTTGGTTTTCGTCGAGGGCACCGGCATCGCGTCCGACGAGACGGCTGCGCGGTCCGATGCTGTTCGGATCGCCGAGGACATCAAGCCCTTCATGGTCTGGGGTGGTCCGGCGTTGACGAATGCCTTCGCCGACGAACTGTCAGCTCGTGGGGTGATGTGCCTGTTCTGCACGCCTGGGCAACCACCGGAGTGGTACGTCGACCGTGATCCGTTGGTGTGGGGCATCGTGGCCGGTGCCGAACAGGCACAGGTGCACGTTCTGGAGATGATCCAGAAGCTGCTGATCGGCAAGAACGCGATTCACGCCGGCGACGAGTTCGTCGATTCGCCGCGCAAGTTCGGTCTGCTGTACATCGAGAGCAGCGCGACCTCGAAGGAACTCGCCGACCGGTTTGCAGCGGCGATGGATGCCAACGGCGTCCCTCTCGCCGAAACCGTTGCCTACGTGCTCGATCCCGGAACGATCCAGCAATCGGCATCGCAGGCGATCGCGAAGTTCAAGGCGGCCGGGGTCACGACGGTGATCTTCAACGGCGACCCAGTTGCCCCTCGTGACTTCACCCGTGAGGCGACCTTGCAGGGCTATTTCCCGGAGTGGGTGATCGGCGTGTCGTCGCTCGTCGACCTCAACGCGTTTGCTCGTACCTACGACCAGGAGCAGTGGGAGCATGCCTTCGGCTACACCGGGCTCGCGGCTCGAGTGACACCCGAGATCAGCGGTCCGTTTTTCCTGCACACCTGGTTCACCGGCCAGGAGCCGCCGGCCAAGGACACCATCGGAACCATCGCTCCGCCCCCGGCGGTATTCTTCGCAGTGGCACAGGGCATGGGCCCGGAACTGACCTACGACAACTGGAAGGCGGCGTTGTTTGCCGGCGACCAGACACGGGATGCGATCACCCAGCCGTCTCTCGGATGGGGTGACAAGGGAATCTGGCCTGAGGCCGACTACGGCGGTATCGACGACGCGACGATGGTCTGGTGGGATCCCACTCTCAGCGGACCGGACGAGATCCGCAAGGTCGCGGCGGGCATGTACCAGTTCGTCGACGGCGGCGCCCGCTACCTGCCCGGTGAATGGCCGTCCGAGGACAAGTTCTTCAACCCCGAGGGTGCGGTGGCGCTCTACGTCGAGCCGCCAGCGGGCGAGGAACCTCCCCAGTACACGAGCCCGGCCGGCTGAGCACACGCACTGAACACACGCGTCAATCGGGGAGCCGCCAGTCGACCGGCTGGCGGCTCCGCGAACTGAGGAACTCATTGGTGCGACTGAAGGGCCGACTCCCGAAGAATCCATTGTGGGCCGACAGCGGCGACGGGTGGGCGGACTCGATCACCGCGTGCCGGCCCACATCGATCAGCGCCTTCTTCTTGCGCGCATGGCTACCCCACAGGATGAACACGACCGGGTCGACCTTGTCGTTGACCACCCGGATCACCTGATCGGTGAAGATCTCCCAGCCCTTGCCCTGGTGGCTTGCGGCTTGGCCGGCTCGAACCGTCAGCGTCGTGTTGAGCAGGAGCACCCCCTGCACTGCCCAATGTTCGAGGTTGCCGTGGTTGGGAATCGTCACGCCGACGTCATCGCGCAACTCCTGATGGATGTTGCGCAATGACGGCGGCACAGCGACTCCCCGGCGCACCGAGAAGCACAGACCGTGGGCTTGACCCGCACCGTGATACGGGTCCTGGCCAAGGATCATCACTCGTGTGTCGGCGTACGAGGTGAGGTGGATGGCTGCAAACACCTCGTCTGCCGGCGGGTACACCGTGTGCGTCTCCCGCTCGAGTCGAACGAAGTCCTGCAGGGGCTGCCAGTAGGGCTTGGTGAACTCGGCCCGGAGCAACGGGTTCCAGTCGGTCGGCACCCCTGCAGTGTGTCAGTCGTCGTCGCCACCATGGTGGCCGGACTGATCGCTACCAGAGCCACTGTTGTCGCTCGGACCGCTGTTGTCTTCGTCGTGATCATCGCTCTCGCCGTCGTCGTGATCGTCGCCGTGATCGTCGACAGTGGTGACGCTTCCCGGAGCCGAGCTCGATGTGACCGCCGCCGAGTCGTCATCGTCGGACTCGTCGTCTGAGTCGGAGTCGGAGTCGTCATCGGACTCGGACTCGTCATCGGACTCGGACTCGGACTCGGACTCGTCGTCGTCGGAGTCGTCGTCGAGCGACGTGGACGTCGAATCGTCCATCGTCGTCTCGGTCGACATGTCGTCGACGCTCGTCGACGTACTGTCCCCGACACTGGTCGAGGTCTCGTCGTCATCTTCACCGTTGTCGTCGTGCCCCTCGCCCTGCGGATGGGGCAGAGGCTGGGTCTTCGCGGCGACGGAGATGCTGTTCGAAACCACCGTCGAAACCGCCGGTGAATCGTCAGTGGTCTCGGTGCTGTCGGTGCTGTCGGTGCTGTCGGTGCTGTTTGACGAATCGGTGCTCTCAGGCGACGAGTCGTCGCTCGAAACGGGTGTGGCGACGGTCGGCTCACGGTGTGTCGGGCGCGAGGTCGATGCACCGGCCGAGGCGAAGCCGGCGGCACCCAGCACTCCGGCTGCGGCGAGTACGACGCCGATGGTCATGCGTTGGCGAGCGGTTGAGGAAAAGTTCATGTTCGATCTCCCAGAAGTTGTGGACGGCGATGACACTCCGCTGCGGACGAAATGGTTTGGTCGTTCGACGATCTCGTCGAATCGACTCAACCTGTGACGGAGTTCGAGCTGTCGTCGGGCCTGTCGCCGTCTGCATCCTCACCGGAACCTGAGTCACTGCCGGTGTCCGGCGTCGAGTCGTCCGGATCGCTCGATCCGTTATCGATGTTTGGGATCAACGCGCCGTTCGTGAGGCGCACCTCGATCCGGGTCGTCTTCGATTCGCTCTCGAATCTCACCTTGACCCGAACTCCGTCGTTGGTCTCCACCTCTGCTGTGAAGCCTGCCACTGCGTTCTGGCCCACCAGCTCCAGCAGACCGTTGGTGACGCGGACCGTGATGGCCCCGCCGTCTGACGAGTACGTGGTCGGACCGATGTTCGCGGGCGGCGGGCCCGCGCTGGTCGGCGGTGTCGGGGTCGGTTCCAAAGGAGGCACCGATGCGACCGAAGTTGGCGAGGTCGTCGGCGAGGTTTGCGGCGGCTTTGATGTCGGGGTCGGGGTCGGGGGTCGGTGTCGGGGTCGGTGTCGGGATAGCAGGTGGCTGTGGCGTCACCGAGGTTGCCGAAGAAGGCACCGACGGCGTCGGCGCGGCGGTTGAGCCGGGCTCGTCGATCGAGGTCACCGAGGCCGAGGTGCCGTCGAGCGTGGTGACCGTTGTGGAGCTCGTAACGGTGGAGATCTCGGTCGGCTCAACGACGGTGAACTCGGTGTCGTCCACCCCACCGTCGGCCGGTGACAGGCGCTCCTGCCCTCGCCCGAACAGGGTCAGCGACCCGACAGCGATCAGGCATGCCGCCCCCAATCCTGCTCCCACTGCTGCGAGGCGGCGGCGCTTGGCGACCCGCACGCCCTGCTGCAATCGCACGTAGGCCAGTTCATCATCCGCCGCAGGGCCGGCCAGGCGCTGCAACCGTTACGCCTTGGCCATGTTG
>JANOEM010000030.1:0-13013 GCA_031413195.1 Actinomycetes bacterium | reverse complement strand
ACCGGCTGATCCTGGCAGGCATTCAGGTCTGGATGGCGTTGTTCGGATCGATCAGCTTCATCCTCTTCGGCCAACTGCACAACGTCGTCACCGATGTCGAAACGATGTTCGACGCAATTGCCCAGATGCTCGGTCAGCAGGTCTTCTCGATCGAGCAACCGACTTCGCGCGTATGACAGACTGCCGTCGGGAAAACCGGTGCAAGGCCCGGATCACGGGTCAACTGACGGTTCGAGAAACGGGGTGCACCGAATGAGTGACGTGGTCTTGGGAATCATCTCGATCCTGATCGGGGCACTGTTTTGCTTTCGGGGCTATCTGACAATGCGCGTCATCATCCCGATCTGGGGGGCGTTCGCAGGATTCATACTCGGCGCGGGTGTGGTCGCTGCATGGACCAACGACGGATTTCTCACATCGGTGCTCAGTTGGACCGTGGGCATCGTCGTCGGGCTGATCTTCGGGTTGATTGCCTACCTCTACTTCGTGGTCGCCATCGTGCTGGCGATGTCCACGATCGGCTTCGCATTGGGCACGAGCCTGATGGTCGCGATCGGAGTCAACTGGTCGTGGTTGATCGTTCTCGGCGGGGTTGCGTTGGGGACACTGCTGGCCATGATCGCCATCGCGGGCAACCTCCCGATGATGCTGCTCACCGTGCTCACCGCCCTCGCCGGCGCGAGCACGATCGTCGGTGGCATCACGCTGTTGGCCGGCACTGTTCAGTCCGAGCAGCTCACCGAGGCTGGCGCAACGACTGATCAGCTCCACGACGATTGGTGGTGGTACGCGATCTTCGGTGGCCTGGCCGTGGCCGGAATCCTCGTCCAGATCGCTTCGATGGAGCGGATCAGCGGAACCATGCGCGAATCCTGGGAAGCATCGGCACGTGGCTCGGCGACCACCGCGTGAGCGATCCGTCTGCTCTGAGTACCGGGTCGGTTGCTGTCACGATCGCTCAGTCACCCGGTCTCGTATGGGCAGCCATCGCCGACATCACCCGAATGGGTGAATGGAGCCCCGAGTGCACCGCAGGGCGATGGGTCAGCTCTCCGGGCGGGCCGTCGACCGGCCCGATGACCAGCCCGATGAAGGGCGCGACGTTCGAGGGCGACAACGAGGCGAAGTTCGCAGGGAGAACCGTCAAGAGGTGGACGACAACCTCAGAGGTCACCGAGTGCGAGCCCGGAGAGCTGTTCGAGTTCATTGCCGAGGGCACAACCACTTGGCGCTACGAGTTCGAGCCGATCGAGCACGGCACCCGTGTTACTGAGACGTTCAGCTACGAGCCCCGAGGCTTTCAGGGCTTCTTCTACGAGAAGTTGCTCCGGCGCCGGACAGCGATGACGAGAGGTATGCAGCAGACACTCGATCGGATCAAAGCTGCACTGGAGTCCGAGCCATCGGGCATGGGTCTTGACGGAGCGGTGGACGACACAAGTCCGTAGCATGTGCTGTCGCAGCAGAACAACCGTGCTGCAGAGGTTCGAACCAACAGGAGATCCCGTGCTCATTCTCGCCATCATCGTCTTCGGCATGTTCTCGGGCTGGGTCGCCAACATGATCCTCGGGGGCAGTAACCGCCCGTCCGATTGGGGTCAACTGATGATCGCCGGCCTGGCCGGTTCATTTGTCGGCGGACTCTTGTCGAGTCTGATCTTCGGAGACGGATTGAGCCTTCGTCCGAGCGGCTTCATCGGTTCCATCCTCGGCGCCGTGATCATCCTGGTCGTATGGCGCGGAATCACGAAATCACGCGCCAGCCGCTGAACCGGTCGACCTCGATTGGGCCGACCGGACGTGTTCAGCTTCGGCGCAGCGTTGCTCGTGATCGAACTCAGCCGAGGGCTTTGGCCTTCAGACCATCGAACTCGGCCTGGGTGATGACTCCGGAGTCCAGGAGCGACTTCGCCGATGCGATCTCGGCGGCCGGCGACGATGCCGGCGCGACCGAGCGAACATACTGATCGAACGCTTGCTTGGTTTCCGCGTCTGCAGCGTTGGAACGCTTCGCCATCCCGCCGCCACGCACGATGAGATAGGCGAGAAGCGAGATGAAGGGGAAGATCAGCAACAGGATCACCCAGATCGCCTTGGCGACACCGGACGTTTCGTGGTCACGGAAAAGGTCCATCACCACGCTGAAGAAGATCATCAGATACGAGATGAACAAGAAGCTGATGAAGATGAACCAGATGATGTCACCGAATGAAGTAGCGAGCATGAAGACTCCTGATATGAGGAAACCTGTTGGTTTCGAGGAGAGCATATTGCTGCGAACTGGCTGAGCGAGGGATTGCGTGCGCCGATCGTTCGCGCCGCAGCACACCTCTGACGAGGCGGGCATAGGGTCAGGCGAATGGGATCACGTCGATTTGGTGCATCGCTGCTCGCAGTCGTGGCCGCGTCGTCCTCGTGTTCATCGGGAGCGGAAACGCAGACCCCATGCCCACCCAGCGCGTTCAGGTCGACGCCGCCGTTGGTGATCGCCCACGGCGGCGGCGAAGGGCTCGGACCTTCGAACACGATCCTGGCGATGGACCGCTCGATGGCAGCCGGAGCCGACATCCTCGACGCCGATCTCAGGATGACATCGGACGGGGTTGTCGTGGCACGTCACGATCGTGACGTGGCGACGACGACCGATGGCCGTGGCAACATCGATCAATTGTCGTGGTCCGAGGTCCAGCGGCTCGATGCCCGCGCCGGTTGGACCGGTGACCCGATTGCCGAGCCCGTCCGGGTGCCCTCGCTCGAGCAGATCCTGGAATCGTTCCCTGACGTTCGAATCTCGCTGGAGATCAAACAGTCTGCCCCGTCGCTGGCTGTTGCACTGTGCGAGGTTCTCGAGCGGACGCACAGCGTCGACAGGGTCTATCTCAGCGCGAACGATGACGACGACGTGTACGAGGCCCAACAACGATGCCCCGACTCGATGATCATCACCACGACCTACGCCGACGTCGATGCGATGCGTCGGGCGCAGCAGACCGGCGAGCCGTGGTGTGCGCCCGCGCCTATCGGTCAGCCGCCATATCGTGAGGGCCGCTTCAGCCAAACCGACGTCGCCTGGTCGCACGACCACGGCATGGCCATCTACACCTGGACCGTCGACGACGAGGCGACACTGCGCGAACTCGCACTCGCGGGCGTAGATGGCGTGTACACCCGGCGACCAGACATTGCGAGGCGGGTGTTCGACGAAGTTAACGGATGAGTCTTCACGCCTGTACCCCGGATCGACGGACGTAGAGGTCGGTGAGGGGAGAGGCCGTCATGCCGTGTGCGAACACACTGAGCAGAACCGTGAACGATGTGACCTGCACAATCTTCGGCGTGCCGTTCAGTCCGGACTCCTGCAAGACAGTGAGCATGAACACGATCGACGCCAAGCCACGAGGCCCGAACCATCCTGTGAAGAGCATGGTCGGCAACGACTTCGTGCTGCCGATCAGCGCCACGCCGACCGGGACCATCCGTACCACGGTCAGGCTCAACACCGAGTAGACGACCGTCGAGATGTCGAGATCGGTGATTGCCGGACCGATGACGAGAGCGCCGAAGACGAGGAAGGTCGTTGCGCTGAGCACGTCGCCCAAGTCCTCAATCAGCAACGCGCTCTCCGTCGGGCGCGACTCGAACAGCCGGCCGTAGATCAACCCCGCGACGAAACTCCCGATGAAACCGCTACCGCCCAACTCGACCGTCGCCGCGTACGAGATCGCGGCGGCGGCCACCGGCAGGATCTGGATCCAGCGCTGCTCGATCCATCCCCGACGAAGCGAGTGTCGAGCCAGGGCCACTACCACGACGGCCACCGCGACACCGACGGCGACGGCTACACCAATCTCCTTGACCAAGTCGACAAGAACACCGCTCCCTGAGTCCAAGTCCTCGTCGTACTCAGCGGCCGCCAGAGCGGCGAACAGAATCGGCACGCACAACCCGTCGTTCAACCCGCTCTCCACATTGAGGCCCTGGCGAAGACGTGACGGCAATCGTTTGTCGGAGACCACCGCTTGTCCGAGCGCCGCATCGGTCGGAGCAAGCAGAACCGCCAGAACGAGTGCCTCGACCAGCGTCAGGCTGGGGAACAACGGGATCGCCACGGCTGCGCCGATGACGATCGTGAGCGGCAGCCCGATCCCGAGCAGCCGCGCAGGCATACCGGCTTCGCCGATCAAGGCCCGCGTGTTGATGCTCGACGCGTCGGAGAACAACACGAGCGCCAGTGTCACCTCGGCCAGATGGCGCACGGCGCTGGAGCCCAATCCCGTCTGGAAGATGTCGAGACCCTCGGAACCGAACACGTAACCCACGACCACGAACACGATTGCCGCGGTGATGACGGTGCCGCTCAACCGACGCGAGACGGTCGCGTACGCGACCAGGACTCCAGCCACGATAACGAGATCCCATCCAGCCATGACTCCATCATGGCGCGTTCACTCCGACCGCGACGGACGCCGTCAGTCGTAGACGAGACAGCCGTCGTCGAGATCGGCTGCCGGCAATGCGTCCTTCTCGGTCCAGTAGTCCTGGGTGTGTTGCCACTCTGGCTTGTCGCCTCGCTTGGGCAGCAGGTGCATCCCGCGGGCGAGGTAACCCGGGTTGAAGTTCTCCGGGTCGATCCACGGCAGAATCGCCATGTCGGCGTCCTCAGGTCGAAGGGCGGGCGTCACACTCTTCGCGCCGAGGTCATCCATGTGGCTCAGCAACCGACACACGAAGTCGGCGATCAAGTCCGCGCGCAGGGTCCAACTTGCTCGGAAGTACCCGAACACCCACAGCATGTTCGGCACGCCGGTGAACATCATTCCCCGATACGTGACCGTGCCGGGAAGGTCGAGCGGCGAACCGTCGATGGTGAAATCGATGTCACCGAGCGGGCTGAGGTTGAAGCCGGTGGCCGTGATGATCACGTCGGCGGGGAGCACCTCGCCCGACTTCAACAGGATTCCGTCTGCCGTGAACGTGTCGATCTCATCGGTGACCACCGAAGCCATGCCCGACGCAATTCCCTTGAGCAGGTCACCGTCGGGAAGGAACGCGATCCGCTGTTGCCAAGGCCGGTAGCGCGGCGTGAAATGCTTGTCGATGTCGAAGTCGTCACCCAGATACGCACGGATGCCTGCGATCAACTCCTGCTTGATGAACTCGGGTTGTTCGAGGGACAGGCTGGTCAAGACCTGTTGGTCGTGGAGGATCTTGCGCCGCACGATCTCATGGATCCACTCCTCGTTGATCTCCAGTTCGCGCAGCGTGTCGGCGAGTTCGTTGACGTTGGACCTGGGAAAGAAGTAGGTCGGGGATCGCTGCAGCATCGTGACGTGCGCGCAGTCGGCGGCAATTGCCGGAACGATGGTCGCAGCCGTCGCACCGGAACCAATCACAACGACGCGCTTGCCGGAGAGATCGAGATCGTCGGGCCAGGTCTGCGGATGGACGATGCGACCTTGGAACTGATCCATGCCAGCCCATTCGGGGGTGTAGCCCTGCTGGTGGCGGTAGTACCCCTGGCACATCCACAAGAAGTCTGTGGTGAAGGCCAGCACCTCACCGGTATCGCCACGGACGACTTCGAGAGTCCACTTCTTGTCGATGCCCGACCACGACGCCTTGGTGATCGTGTGCCGGTAGCGGATGTGCCGGCCGAGATCGTTCTCGACGATGACTTCACCCATGTAGGAACGGATCTCTGCAGCCGTTGCGATCGGCGCGCTGGTCCACGGCTTGAATCGATATCCGAATGTGTACAGGTCGCTGTCGGACCGGATTCCCGGGTACTTGTGGGTCTGCCAGGTGCCACCGAAGTCAGCGAGCGTTTCGAGCACGACAAAGCTCTTGTCACGGCATTGCTTGGTGAGGTGGTACGCGCCGCCGACGCCTGAGATCCCGGCCCCGACGATGAGCACATCGAAGTGTTCGGTAGCGGTTCGTTCGGGATTGCTGATCGTTGCGGTCTGACTCATCGGTCGCCACCTCCTGCGCTACTCGGAGCCTCGCGCACGCGTCACCGCGAATCGAAATGCCTCGTCAGTCGGCGAGGCGTTCGGGCCGGGGAGCGCAATTCGACGTTGCGAGGTACTCGGCCAGCTTGGCCTCTGCCTGGTCACCGAAAAGGATCCCGGCAACCTCGACGAGACCGGCCGAGCCGACGACATCGGTGTGGCGTACGACCAGTTCGATCTTCGAGCGCCGCCGCATGAAATCTTCGAGGCGTGTGATCATCTCGGTATTCGCCGCGAGGTGGAGCTCTACTCGCAGGTAGTCGGCATTGTCCATGATGTCTTCGCCCATCCGGGGATCATCACGGATTGCCTCGAGCATCGTGAATGCGCGTCGGCCATACCGCCGCCACAGCCGATCGGTGAGCGGTTCCGTGTCAGGTTTCGTGCGCAGCGAATCCAGCTTCATCAGCCGCGCCTGCCGGTAGAACTCGGAGCGGGTCGCCGCGGCTGGTTCGCCGTACCAGTTCTTCAAATCCCTCTCCAGCGGCACCCCGAGCGACTGAACGATTTCGGCAACCTCTTCGCCGACGTTGAGACAATCGGTGAGCTTGCCGCCGAAGATGGTGACCAGGCGCTTGTTCGAGTCGCTCTCGATCGCGTGCTTTCGGGACAGGGTCGTCCAATCGACATCGGTCTGGTCGTTGCCGTGCGCCTTCACTACCAGTGGACGCACGCCCGAACGTTCGGCGATGACATCGGCGGCTGTCAGCGGATTGGCCAGCGAGAGCCGTTCGTTGATCTGCGTGAGCAGAAACTCGCGATCGGCATCGTCAACTGCGGTGAAGGGGGTGTCGATCCGGGTGTCGGTGGTGCCGATCACCGACCTGTTTCCCATCGGGATCACATAGAACAATCGTTGGGTGTCGTCGAAAAACGCAAGGACCCGCCGATGGTTCTCACTGGTCAGGCGCGGCACCACCAGGTGGATGCCTTTGGAGTAGACGATCCGACTCTCGGTTTCCGCGCCCCAGGAAGCGTTCAGTTCGTCGACGAAGGGACCAGCGGCATTGACCAACACCCGGGCCGTAGTGCTGAACTCTTCGCCGGTCTCCGCGTCGCGTAGCTGCGCGACCCATCGGTCACCGCGTCGTTCAGCAGCGACCAGTTCGACGTAGTTGGCAGCGGTTGCGCCGGCTTCCAACGCCGAACGGACGAACGAGAACACGAATCGAGAGTCGTTGTCGACGAGGTAGGCGTCGCGATATTCGATTCCGCCGCGGACCGAGGTGGTGTTGATCGTTGGCTCCTCGTCGTGAATCTTGCGCTTGCTGAGCAGCCGCGGACGACGGGTGCCGAACTGACCGATCGCCCAGTACCCGAATGCGCCAAGGCCGGCGAACCACGGCGGGAACGGTGACGAATGATCCAAGCTGGCAAGGAAACTGATCTCCTTGACGTTGTCCGGGTAGGCCTTCATCAGCCGATTGCGCGAACGACAGAGCTTGAACACGAGCCACAGCTCGTAGTTCTCCAGGTACTTGAAGCCTCCCCACACCAGGTTCGACGATTCCTGGCTGGTGAAGTGCCCGAAGTCGCCACGGTCGACCAGTGCGACCGAGGCGCCGCGCCCGGCCAACGCAGCGGCCGTGACCGCGCCGTTGATGCCGCCGCCGACGATTAAGACGTCGAAGGAACCGTTGCGCAGGTTTCCGAGTTGGGTCGCGCGGAGAGCCATCGGCTCATTCTCGCGCGGCCACGACGGAATCGCCTACGGCAGATCGTTCCTCGGTTGCGAACGCAAGCCTCACCCGGCGACGTGATCGACGGTCGAGTCCGATGCGAGGGCCAGACCGGAGTCGAGCGAACCAAAGCCGACCGATCGAATCGGGTGGACTTGCGCCTCAACCTGGCCCATCTCGCTGGAATCCCGACCAAAAATGGTGGTCCAGAGCCGGGTCACGATCTGTTCGAAGGTGCCGAGGAGAATCATCAGATCGAGCGTGAGGGACCAGTTCTCGACGTAGAAGATGTCGAGCCGGCTGTACGCCTCGAACGAGGGATTGTCGCGGGCCTCTACCTGCCACAGTCCGGTGATGCCGGGCATGACTTGCTCGCGCGCGCGCAACGCCTCGGGGAAGTTCTTGACCTCGGCCGGCAGAGCGGGGCGTGGCCCGACCAGGCTCATCTGGCCCTTCAAGACGTTGAACAACTGCGGGAGTTCGTCCAGGCTGGATTGACGCAGGAAACTCCCGACGCGGGTCACTCGTGGGTCGGACCCCATCTTGAACAGCGGTCCGTTGCGTTCGTTCGTTGCGGTGAGTTCGGCCTTCATCGATTCGGCCTCGACGACCATCGTTCGAAACTTGATCAACCCGAAGTGCGCGCCGTCGAAGCCGACACGTTGCTGACGGAAGAACACCGGACCACCATCGCTGACCTTGACCGCGATGGCGACGGCCATCATTACCGGGCTCGCAACCACCAGCCCAAAAGCCCCGAGCAACAAGTCGAACACTCGCTTCGCCGCCATCTGCATCCGAGCGAGTGTCGGCGCCTCGACGTAGAGCATTGGTTCATAGGCCAGCGAGATCGATCTGATCCGACGAGCCGCGATGCCGGACATGCCGCTCGAAAGGAACACGTGAACGCCCGTGCGCTGGAACTCTCGGACCAACACATTGAGACGCTCAGGCGAAATACCGTGAGGGGAAACCAGGACACCCGACGTGTCGGCTTGTTCGACCAGGTGCTCGGCGTCTCGCAGTTCTCCGATCCAGAGTTCGCCCAGACCGAAGCGGGCGGCTGCAGAGGCGCTCCCGATCACCCCGACGATGCGGATGCCAAGTTCCTGATGGGTCTCGACCAATTGCACGAGCCGTTTGGCATCTTGATCGGCACCGATGACGACCATCCGTCGGCAGTACTTGCCACCAGTTCTCGCGGTGGTGAGCCACGACCGGTAGGCCGACCGCCAGATCACGAGCAGGATCAGCACGATGGCTGAGGCGGTTGCGACTTCCTTGATCCGAACGTCGAACTTGAAGACTCTGTCGACGACCAGCATCACGGCGCCGAGCATCACCACTGCGCGTATGGCCCGGGTGAGTTCGACGACCCGGATGGTACTGACCCGAGCCAGGAAGAGCCCCTGTGAGCGGATGCAGGAAAAGCCCGCAACTACTGCGACGACAGCGATCGCGATCGCATCGGGGAGTACATGAGAGCCGATGAAACCGGTTGCCCAGAGTGCCAAGGAGTATCCGATGAACACTGCACCAAGATCACCAGTGACCAGAATCGATTTCAGCTTGTTGCGGCCCAAGAACCCGCGCAGCCCGGTCCCGGCAGACGGGACGTCAAGAGACCGATCGAGGACATCATCCGCACTTGTTGAATTGACCATCGCCCGCCACCACCGTCCCGCATCCCATACGACTTCAACTTCGAAGTCACCAGAGTGCCACGAACATCGGCCCAGGGAAAGGGTCCATTCGGCCTATTTGCCTAGCCGAAATCTTGAATTCACACTGCCACGTCGTGGCGCCGACGCTGCGCATTTCCGTGCGCGCTGAGGGTGACAGGACGGGCGGGGTTGGACCGGATCAACGGAATCGTGCCCGGATACAAGTCAAGAGGCGCGACGTTGAGCGGCGACCGGAAGAGGCGCTTCTCCGACGCCGGAATCGAGGAGTTGGATAATGAACGACTGGTGGAGTTCGCATAGTGGCGTCACACCAACAGTCACACGAGCATCGGCGTCGCATCCCTCAAGCATGCAAATCCGTTGCTGACGTGCAATTTTGCTCATTCGGACCCCTCCAACGGTGTAGCTCTCATACCCCGACCTCTAGGTTACGAAACCTTGAGAGTGCCACCGTGGATGGTCAACCTTAGCCGAGGAGAGTTCTCGCGGGAGAAGCCAGACGAAACTCAGCGCAATCTTGCTTGACTGCGAGAGGCGGCAGCTTTGATCGACTTGCGCGGTGTCGGACCTCGGTCCTCAGCCCGGTCGGGGTCCTGCGGACATCCGGTCATTGCAGGGCCGCGAGCAGTGTGTCGGCCTCCACGGTCTGAAATGCGGTCTTGTGCGAGCCGTCGGAGTCGGTCCACCCGACGATCAGATGGGGAGGTCCCCCGGCGCTGCGCTTGCCGGGGAGCTTCAGGTTCTTGGTGACTTCCAAGTTCGCGATCTGCTCATACCTGATGGTCACGGTGCGCCGTGGAACGGCAAGAATGAAGCGGATTTCGGTCGGGAACACCGCAACCACGCCGTTACCGTTGAGTCGTCGTCCGGCCTCGGATCTCCCGTGGTGCATCAGAGCGTCGACGACCATGGTGGCGCCGACCGCTGCCGGGTCGCTTCTCGCACCAGCGACCGCACGCCTCGCGACCATTGCTGCGATCATGATCGGTAACAGTACGAACAGGATCAGACCGAGCACTGCGGCGACGGCGATCCAAACCCCACTCACTGCCGCACATTAGCCGCTGCACGAAGGTGTCGCCTGTTCGCAAGAACTGTCGAAATCGGCAAAGCTTGATCGTCGCTTTGATGACATCCCAATCTGGGAGATCACTGACAAGGAGGAATCATGCCCCGCTATGCAGCTCTCATCTACGGTGACGCAGCGACCGAGACGTCGGGAACACCTGACGATTGGGCCGCGGTGATGGCCGAATACAACGACTTCGGCGCCACGGCCGGCGCTGCCGGCGTGCTTGCCGGCGGCGAAGCCCTGCAACCCACACAGACCGCGACGACCCTGCACGTGCAGGGCGGGGCCAAGGGTGGCGAGGTGATCACCACCGACGGCCCGTTCGCCGAGACCAAAGAAGTGCTCGGCGGCTTCTACCTGATCGATGCCGCCGACCTCGACGAGGCACTCCATTGGGCCGCACAGATTCCCGGTGCGTGGCACGGACGGGTCGAGGTGCGTCCCGTCATCGACTTCAACCAAGGCCAGTGAACCGGGTCCGGTGACCGACTCGCTGGAGCAGATGATCCGACACGAGGGTGGCCGTGTCCTGGCCACCCTCGTGCGGCTCACGGGCGACATCACGATCGCCGAGGATGCGGTTCAAGATGCCGTGATCGAGGCTCTGCAACGGTGGCCACGCGTCGGCATCCCCGACAACCCTGCCGCATGGTTGACGACAGTCGCGAGGAATCGGGCACTCGACGTGTTGCGGCGGGAGGCAAAAAGAACGGCAAAGGAAACCGACGCCCGACTTCTGGGCGATGTCACCCTGGCCATGCGCGAACACACCAGCGACTCGATGGTTCGCGACGACCTCCTGCGGCTCATCTTCACCTGTTGCCATCCGGCGTTGTCGTTCGAAGCACGGACGGCGCTCGCGTTACGCACGCTGTGCGGGATGAACACGGGCGAGATCGCGGCCGTCTTCTTGGTTCCCGAGCCGACGATGGGCCAGAGGATCAGCCGCGCCAAGAAGAAGATCGCGATGGCGCACATCCCCTATCGAGTTCCCGCCGACCACGAACTCCCCGATCGACTTCCGTCCGTGCTGGGCGTCATCCACGCGGTCGTCACAGCGGGGCATCATCCGCCCGAGGGCCTGCTGGGTTCCCGCGACGACCTCGCCGCCGAAGGGGTACGGCTCGCTCGGCTCATGCACGACCTGATGCCCGACGAGCCGGAGTGCACAGGCCTGCTGGCGTTGTCGCTGGCGTCCACCGCTCGCCGCAACGCGCGAATCAATGCGGATGGAGATGTGATCCTGATGGCCGATCAAGATCGATCGATGTGGAAGCACGGCGAGATCACCGAAGCGACCACCCTGCTCGATCAGGCTATCCACCTGCGGCGCCCGGGACCGTTCCAGGTGCAGGCCGCCGTTGCGTGCCTACACGGGTTGGCACCGACCTTCGCCGAAACCGACTGGGCGCAGATTGCCAGCCTGTACCAGACCCTCGAGCGGTTCACACCGACACCCGTTGTCCGCGTGAACCGGTCGGTGGCGGTCGCCGAGTCAGCAGGCCCCGCCGCTGCCCTCGCGTTGCTCGACGAGATCGAGCCGACGACCGTCCACCGGTGGCATCTGTACTGGAGCACCCGAGGCGAGTTGTTGCAACGGCTCGGGCGCACGACCGATGCACTCGACGCGTTCGATCGAGCCGCAGACTGTTCGCCCAGTGAGAGCGACCGGCGGTTCCTGACCAAACGACGAGGCCAGATCGCGCGAGGTCGGGCCCACCCGTCAGACGAACTGAGCCCACTGGTCGACCGGCATCCGCGCTGAGCGGAGAGTATTCACAACCGCCGACGGGTCGGGGTGGCCGATCGCCATCCCGCAGAAGAGCATCTCGTTGTCGGGCGCACCGACGAACGAACGGATCGCCCCATGTCGGACCGACCAGTACTCCTGCGAACACGTTGCCAGGCCGCGCTCGACCGCGAGAAGCATGAACGTCTGCAGGAACATGCCGAGGTCGGACCACTGTGGCAAACCCATCTGTCGATCGACGAAGCAGAAAAGCGCAGCCGGAGCACCGAAGAAGTCCGCGTTGTGGGCGAACTGTCGGAACCGGCCCTCCTTGTCGTCACGTTCGATCCCGAGGACCGAGTACATCTGCTCGCCGATCGTGAACCGGTTCGTCCGGTACGGCTCGGACAGCCCGGCCGGATAGATGTCGTACTCGGTGGTCTCGAGCGGTGGTTGGGTGGTCAGGAACTTGCGGAGTCTCGTCATCGACTGGCCGTTCGCGACGTAGATCCTCCATGGCTGGAGGTTGCCACCGCTGGGTGAGCGTGAGGCATCCTGCAACAGCGACCGCAAATCATCGTCGGAGACCTGGTCGGAGAGAAAAGCCCGAGTTGACGCGCGGGTGTGCACTGCTTGAACGACGTCCATCGACCGGACGCTACCGGGCTGCATCCCACCGGCTCGTGCTCTGCGACTGGCTGACCGCGTTCGTCAGCACGTATGGTCCGAGCGAGCAGGGATTCGACCACGTCACTGTCGCCACAGCGCAAGGGCCGGTAGCGCCGTCGTAGTCCTGACCGCGCTCCGACCGGATCAACGGTCGCGCAAGAGTTCGCT
>JANOEM010000029.1:0-5055 GCA_031413195.1 Actinomycetes bacterium | reverse complement strand
TCGAGGGTGGTGTCGGCATGGGTGCGGATCAGCGTCGCGCCGTTGGCGACCATCAGCCGAGCCGCCCGCTCGGCCCGCTCGATGGTGTCCTCGATCGTGATCAGGTGGCGGTTCGCCTGCATCGCCAGGATCGCGCCCATCAGGTCGCCGGTCGGGTTCGCGATCCGTTCGGATAGGAAGGCCTTGTCGAGATGGGCATGTGGTTCCGCCAGGGCCGGGACGAGCAAACGGCCGCGCAGATCGACGTGAAGATCGACGTCGAGATCGACGACGAGATCAGATGGCGAAGAGGTGGACCTCTCGACCGCACTTCCTGTCGGCTCGACCGATTCGATCAGGCCAGCGGCGATGCGGACATCGACGATTCGCCCGTCGGACAGGGTTGCGCCGGTGAGGAGCACCGTCAGACGAGCGCGGTGCCGGTCAGCGGTCGGCGCTCGATCGGCTCGCCCAGCCGTGGGAACACCTCTTCGGCGACGAGGTGCATCTGTTCGTTCATCTCGTCGCGGGTCAGACCCGGGTAGTCGAAGAAGAAGCAGATGTGCTTGAGATCAAGCAGGTCGCGCCAGAATCCGATCGCGTCGACGGCGTCATCGATCGAGCCGACGATCTGGATCTTCTGGCGGTTGCTCTCCTCGACCGTCGGGCAATGATCGAACGCGACCTTGGATCCATCGGCGTTGCGGTAACTGCTGAAGCGACCGTAGGGCGACAGGAACTTGTTGAACTCGTCCTGCCCGGGGCGACCCTTGATCAGCGCCTTTTCGTAGGTATCGGCCAGATGCAGGTTGAGTACCAGGCAACGATCCTCGCCGCGGCCGACCGGATTGCCGAGGTCGCTGCGGATCTCTGCATAGCGGTCCCACTTCTGCTTCTGGCTCTCCGCGTTCTGCAGCCAGTAGACCGCCTTGTGCCCGGCGCGAGGAACGTATTCGATGGTCTCCGGTGACGTGACCGGCTGATAGATGTCGACGTGTCTGCGGGGCCTCGGCACCAGCGTGAGATGATCGACGTAGCTGCCGCGATCGGGGACATCGTCGGGAGGAAGGACGAACTGCTTGCCGCGATAGTTGAAGGTCTCGTTGTACCACGCTGCCTTGATGATCTCCATCGACTCTTCGAAGATCTCGCGATTCGTCCGGTCGTGTTCGGTGCTCATCGCGTTGTCGCCGCTGGCAACGACGGTGCCGAGTGCCCATGCCTCGCGGGGAACGGTTCCTCGACCGACGCCGAACTCCATCCGGCCGCCGGTGAGGATGTCGGCGAGCGCGAAGTCCTCTGCGAGTCGGAGCGGATGCCACTGCGGTACGACGTTGAACATCTGGCCGAGGCGAAGGTTGGTGGTGAGGTGGGCGAGATGCAACCCGAACTGGATCAGGTTCGGCAGGACCTCGTAGCCCTCGTGTTGGAAGTGGTGCTCGGTGAGCCACATCGTGTCGAACCCGAGTGAGTCAGCAGTTCGGGCCCAGTCGACCAGGTTCTCGTAGCAGGCGATGACATCGTCGTTGCCGTATCGCCGGGCGGTTGCGGCAATAGCCGGATCGCCGGCGTCGGGCATTGGGACCGTGCAGAAGAAGTTCGAATCGACTCGCATCAGCAAATCGTAGCCGCCACCTCGATTCGCAGGCCCGACGAAGCTCGACGATACTCGGCGACGGCGACGGCGACGAAGTTCACAGCGAAGTTCACAGCCCGGCAACAGAACCGATACGGGCACGCGGATCCGCCGCGCCGGTGAGCATGCCGTCGCGGCCGACCACGATGGCATGGGCGTGCCCGAACGCGCTGTCGTACGGATCGGTGACGAACACCTCGTGGCCGAGATCGCGGAGTTCCTGTTCCCACCGCGGTGGTGCGTGGCCCTCGACGATGATGTGCGGGCCGCCTTTCGCTGTCCAGGTGTCGAACCCGGTGACCGGGCCCCGGATCGCCCACCGGCCGGCCTCGATGGCGGTTGCCGGGCCCTCGTCGTGGCGGAACAGGCGAGCCGCGATCTGGAGAAGTATCTGCGGTTGGGCGTCGCCGCCCATCGTGCCCAAGACGGCCGCCAGTGATCCGTCTCCGTGCGTCACCAAGGCCGGCGCCAGTGTGTGCGGGGGCTTTCGTCCGGGAGCGATCTCGGCCGGATGTCCTGCTTCGACGCTGAATCCGATACCACGGTTGTGGAGGTTGATCTGGGTGTTCGGCTCGACCAGCCACGACCCGAAACCCGATGCGTTCGACTGGATCAGCGACACGCCCATTCGCTGATCGTCGATCACGCAGAGGTAGGTGGTGTCACCGTCGCGAGTGGGTGTCGTCAGGCGCGACGCGCGGACTTGGTTGAGGTCATCCCGGCGGGCCACGATCCGGTCGATCAAGACGTCGCCGTCGGCCGCGTCGTGCAGCACGGCGGGTCGATCGTGACTCGCAACGGTCATTGCCTCGATCAACAGATGGGCCCACTTGGGATCGGACGGATCATCGGGCAGATCGAGCCGGTCCGCCAGCGCAGCACCGCCGAGCAGCAGGTATCCCTGTGAGTTGGGAGCAATGGTGTGCAACGTCTTCGAGAACGCAGGCCGGGACAGCGGCTGCACCCAGGTTGCGCCAGGCTCGGCCAGATCTGATTGGCCGAACAACCCGGCACCCAGGCTGCGCAGACCGTTTCCGAACTCGCCGAGGTAGAAGCCGTCGCGGCCGGACTCGGCGATCGCCCTGAGCGCTCGTGCAGCTCCGGCGCGACGAACCCGATCTCCGGCTCGCTGCGCTTGCCCGACCAGTTCGTGCAATGAAGCTCGCCCCTGCTCGTCGACCATCGACAGCGACGCGACGAGCAGTGGGGAAGCCGGAAATCCACGCTCCGCGAGCCGGATTGCCGGAGCAAGTACGGCCTCGAGGGACAGCCGCCCGAATCGTTCGTGCAGAGCGGCCCAACCATCCACGCAGCCCGGCACCGTCACCGATCGCACGTCGTGGCGGAAGGGCATCTCGGTCCGCCCCTCGGCGCGCAGCCGGCTGGAGCTCGACCCGGAACCTGCGCGCCCCGAGCTGTTGAGGGCGAACACGTCCGTGCCCGTATGGACGACCGCGAACAGATCGCCTCCCATCCCGCAGAGGTGCGGTGACGTGACGGCGATGGCCGCGTTCGTGGCGATTGCAGCGTCGACAGCGTTTCCGCCCATCGCAAGGATGGCCATTCCGGCCTGCGTCGCGAGGTGATCGGCGGAAGCCACCATCGAACCGGGTGAACGCGTCGCGGCGAGGGGGCGGGCGTGATACGGCACGAATCCAACCTACGCTGTCGTCGTGCAGTTGCGCTGGCAACACTCTGACCGACGAGCCATGCTCGGACCGATCCTGATGACCGTTGGCGCTGCGGCCGTCCTGCTCGGATCCTTCCAGCAGTGGCTCGGTTCGGGTTCTGCAGGTCGATCGAGCTACGAACTGCTCGGCTTGGTCCACCGTCTCGGCTTCGCTCCGAACGGGGCAGCTCGAACGTTGGTGCGGTCGTGGCCGTTGATGCCGCTGTTGTTGACGGCGGGTGTTGTTGCGGTCTGGTGGGGTTGGCGCCTGACGGGCGCTGCGCTCGGCGCGCTCGGGGCGGTGTTTGCCGGATCGATCGGCGGCGTGGTGGCATTTGCGGCGCCGGATTCCAGTGCGGTGGTGGTCTCCAATGCGCCCGCTGCGACCGCGATCGGCGCGATGGTCGTGGTCCTCGGATCGCTGTCGGTCGTTCTGGTTCGGTTACCGTCCGCCGATGACTGATCGCGCTGACGCCCTCACCCTGCTGACCGGACCGGGTGGTCCGTTCGAGATCGGCTCGGCCGAGATCGGTGGCCAGCAGCTTCGGGTGTACACCAAGGCCCCGGGCTCGCTGCGCGACGTCTGGATGTCCAGCGCGGCCAACGGCGACGCCACGTTCCTGGTGTACCAGGACGAGCGAGTCACCTACGCCGAGGCTCATGCGTCCGTTCGAAAGCTCGCGGCTCATCTCGCCGCGAGCGGTGTCGGCTCGGGGAGCCGGGTGGCCATCGCGATGCGCAACTATCCGGAATGGGTGGTCTCGTTCTGGGCCGTGCAGTCTCTCGGAGCCATCGTGGTGAGCATGAACGCGTGGTGGACTGCGACCGAGAGCGAATACGGACTCTCCGATTCCGGAGCGATCGCCCTGATCGCCGACGGCGAGCGCTACGAGAGGCTTCGGGGCGGGGTGGTCGATCGGTGCGAAATCTCCAGCGTCGTGGTGGTCCGGGCCGAGCAGGAACCCGAGCCCGGGCATGTGCAGTGGACCGAGATCATCGCCCGACCTGACCCGGGGTCATTGCCGGACGTGTCGATCGACGCCGATGACGACAGCACGATTCTGTACACGTCCGGAACGACGGGACTGCCCAAAGGCGCCGTCGGCTCGAACCGCAACCACGTCACCAACATCACCAACACGATCGTCAACGGTGTCTTGCAGACGATGACGATGCCGAGCGCGCCGACGACGACCACGCCGCCGCCGGATGCTCCCGCCGCTCCCGCGCAGTCGTCAGCGCTGTGGATGTTCCCCTTCTTCCACATCGCCGGGGTGACAGGCATCTGTGTCATCACCGCTACCGGTGGCCGGATCATCACCCAGTACAAGTTCGACGCCGCTGACGCGTTGGCGATCATCGAGCGCGAGCGGGTGACGGTCGTCGCCGGCGTGCCGACTGTCGTTCGTTCGATCCTCGAACATCCCGATGCGGCAACGCGTGACCTCTCCAGTCTCTCGGGTATCTCCCAGGGTGGTTCGCCTGTTCCACCCGACAGCGTCGCCAAGATCGAGAGCGATTTCTCCGGCAAGGTCTTCGCCGGGAACGGCTATGGCTTGACCGAGACGACTTCGGCCGTGATCGCGAACTCCGGTCCGATGTACTTCGAGAACAAGGACAGCGTCGGACTGCCGATGCCGGTTACCGACGTACGGATCGTCGACGAAGACGGCCACGATGTCGCCACGGGCAGTATCGGTGAAGTGTGGGTCCGCGGGCCGAACAACGTCCGGGGGTACTGGAACAAGCCGGAAGCAACCGCCGAAGCGTT
>JANOEM010000028.1:0-9047 GCA_031413195.1 Actinomycetes bacterium | reverse complement strand
TCGTGGACCTCGTGCGCGACGAGCTCGCCGACGACCCGACCGTGGACATCACGAGCACCGGACGGCAAACGGGGCTGCCGCGCCGTCTCGAGATCTGGATGCTCGATGTCGACGGCCGCTTCTTCATCACGGGAACGCCGGGCGAACGCGACTGGATGGCCAACCTCTCCGCAGAGCCGAGCCTTGTCGTCCACCTCAAGCGTCATGCTCACGTCGACCTCACAGCGCGGGCGATACCCGTCAACGATCCGGCGACGCGCCGTGCCGTTCTCGAACACCTGAATGCAGCGTGGTACCGGACGCAGGAGCCGCTCGACAGCCTGGTCGCGACTTCGCCAATGGTGGAAGTCGTGTTCGACGGAACGCTGGCCTGAGCGCCTCGACGTCGTCCGGCGTCCGGCGTCCTCGTCAGACCTTGCCCCAACCCGGTAGTGCGGCCGCCTGCTTCACCCACGCCTCCATCAGCGCCTCATCGAATTCGCCTTCGTGGATGTTGATCCAGCGCGCGTCCTTGGCCTTGCCCCCGGCGGGAACGGGTCGCAGCGACGTCCCTTGGAAGAAGGTCACCTTGATGTAGTTCGTGAAGACATGGACACCGAGGAACCACCCCTGGCCGTCGATCCCATAGAAGGGCGAGTTCCACTTCACGGCTTTGCTCACGTCGGGCACGGTGTGCACGATGAGCGCGTCAAGGCGGAGTCCGATGTCACGTTTCCAACCCTGCAAAGTTGCGATGTAGGCCTGCACAGGGGCGTCACCCTCGGCCTTTGCGATCTGTGGGTTGCCACCGCTGAGAAGCGCTGGCTTCGGTTTGTCGCGAAGGCCCAAGCCGCTCAGGATATTCGGCACGTACTTCTCGACGCGGGCCTCACGGGTCGAGGCTTGCTTCGCATCGGCGAGATACATGTTGTACTCCCGCTGACGACCCGGCGTCAGCGCCTCGAACGCAGCCTTCAGCGCCGGGGCGCTGTCGAGGCGAGTCTGGAGCTCGTCGACCAAGATGAGTTCGGGTGCAGGGCCCACCTCGAGGCCCGACTCCTCAATATCGATGGCCTCGTCGATGCATGCCTTGACGGTGTCGCTGAGCCGGGCCACGTCGTCGACCGAGGTGAACCGGATGCGGCGAGCCGATCGTGAGTTCGGCCCTTGCTCCTCGAGCACACCGTCGGGATCGTTCAACAAGGCACCCTTGAAGAACATCAGAGCGAGGAACTCGTTCATCTCCTGCAGGATGGCGATGTTCCTGCCGTCATGGCTGTAGCAGGGTTTGCCCCACTTGATCTCCTCGGTCAACCCGCGACCGAGCAGGATCGGCCGCAGCTCGGTCATCTCCTGCGGCCACTTCTTCGACCGTTTGATGTATGTATCCACTTTGGGGTTCATGGCGCCTCCGATCAGCGATTGTCGATGCGCGTCGCTCAGTCCACCGGGTCGCGCCACATGCCGGTGAACACCGGCCCACCCTCCGGACAGAACTCGGACACGATGTCGAATCCGAGGCGCCGGTAGAAGCCGATGTTGCGCGGGTTCGACGATTCGAGGTACGCGGCCGTACCGGTCGCATCGCAGTGCGCGAGCGTTGGCGCCACCAAGGTCTCGCCGTATCCGTGTCCCTGCTGGCTCGAATCAACGCCCACGATGAATAGGTAGAGATGTGGATCGTGGGGATGGTTCGCATCCATCGCCTCACTCATCGCAGCGACTCGCATCAGGCCCTCGTCGCCGTACCTGCCGATGATCGCGTCGACCATCGGGCCGACCTCGGTATCGGACAGCGATTCGACTTCGGGCGGCGACCAGATCGCGGCCGCGGCAATCGCGCCGACCGTGTTGGCGAGCACATAGGTGTGTCCTCGCCGCAGACCCGCCGACGCGATCGTGGTGAACATCACCTGCAAGTCGGCATCGCGAGTGGCCGGGTCGGGGAGCAGGAACTCCATCTGCGGATCATTGTGGAAGCTCCGCGCCAACACTGCCGAAAGCATCGGCAGGTCGGCGGCAAGGGCGTGACGGCGGCGCATCTAGTGAGGCTAACGACTGATCCACTCGTGGTTCGACGCGAGGGTGGGCCCGGAGTACCGCTGCTAGCCTTCGACAATGGCGCGGCTGCTGGGTAAATCCCGTTACCTCGTGATCGTCGCCGTCATCGGCATCGGTGTGGAAGCGGTCGCCACTTTCGGATGGGCTGTTGCGATCACGGTTGAGTTCATCTACGACCTCGTCCGAACCAGCGCTTGGAAACAGGACGACACCGTGGTCGAGCTGCTGCAGGTGCTCGATCTGTATCTCATCGGAACCGTGTTGCTGATCACCTCGATCGGCTTGTACGAATTGTTCATTGGCGAAGTACAGCTCCCCCCGTGGCTGGTCATCCGCAACCTCTCGGATCTGAAGGCGAAGATCGTCGACGTCATCGTCTTGGTGATCGGGATCAAGTTCCTGGAGAAGTTGGTGACTGGCGGCGAGGCGATCGACATCCTCTGGTACGGACTCGCCTCAGCTGTCGTGATGGCCGTACTCATTGGTTGGAACGCCCTGAAAGCCAAGGGGTAGCGACCCCCGAGGACATGACGACCCACAGCAAGGGCCGTAGATGCAGCGGAGATCGAACCGAGTCGTTCATTGACCCGAAGCGGCCGAGCACGGGCGCGGGCCAGCATGGAGGAACGCGTAGTCCTCCAGCGCCTGGCACGCGTCGCGAATGCCATCGAAGGCATCCTCCAGGGCGAGGTCCCTCATCGCGTCGTTCAGCAACTCCTCCGAACTCGTCCCATCCGCTTCGTCCAGCGCTGCGAGGAGGGCGTCCTTGCGCCCGGCGAAACCAATGAGCTGATCGACGTACCGGCCGTGCGCCTCGGCAAGGTGCGGCGGCGGGTTCAACTCGTTCAGGTTTGCCGCGAGGTCCTCAACTGCGGCGAGGAACAGCGAGACGAACGAAGCGGCGACTTCCAGCGGATCGCCCGTTGCCGCATTCACGCTGTCGTACGCCTTACCGAAGGCGAGGCTGCTGCGGGCATCTGCGTCGCCCATGTCGACGAAGTAATCGAGTTCGGCAGCAGTCAACGGAACAACGTCGGCCGGGACGCCGCCATTGAGCGTTCGCGTGAACTCGTCGGTCGCTGCCTCACCGTCGGCAGTCACCGCGACGTCGATGGCCACGCCTGCAGGATCACGCACGACCGCACCGTCGTCGTCGATCCGAACCTTCGTCGATTCGAGCGTGACAAGACCTGGTTCGACCGAGACCATGGCTGCGAGTTCGTCCCACAGATAGAAGCCGTCCAGGGACTCGCGTGAGCTGGCCAACTGGTGAACCGTCGTCGCTGCAGGCGAATCAAGGCCGCCGAGTCGGGCCAGAAGGCGCTCACTCCACGGAACCTGGTTCGTTGCATCAAGCGGAACCATCGTTACCGGAACACCCGCCGCGAAGACGATGCGTGCTGCCTCCGGATCGATGTAGAGGTTCCATTCGGCGGTAGGAGAGTCCTCGACGTTTCCGGCCACGTCGACGGCGCCGCACATGATCACAATCCGCTCGATCCGATCGGTGAGTTCCGGGTGAGCGGTCAGGACCGCCCCCAGGTTCGTCAGAGGTCCGACGGCGACGAGGGTCAGTAGCGTCGACGCTGCTTCGAGGGTCTCTACCAGCAACTCCTCAGCGTCACGGATCGGTTCCGGATCCACGGCCGGCAGCATCTCGCCACCCCACTGGTTCACCTCGGTTCTCCACTCCTCAGGCCAATCCCTGTCGCCGACAAGCGGGGCGTTACTGCCGCAGCCAATCGGTACGTCAACGATTTCGGCGACCGCGAGAAGCGCTCGGGTGGTTCGCGTTCCCGGCTCACAGTCCGCTTCACCTGTGCCGGGAAGAGTCACCGCGACCAGTTCGACCGACGGATTCGATGCCAGGTACAACAGCGCACCGGCATCGGACAACGTCGGGCTGTAGTCCAGCACCACCTTCATGCGTGCCGAGTCGTCGCCTGCGGAGCCGCCGCCGCTGGAACAGCTCGCCGCAGCGCACGTCAGCATCGTCATCGTCATCAGCATCGTCATCGTCATCGCAAGCCCGGCACGACAGGAGATCATTCGCTTCGCACTCATGCAGGTACGGACGATCAAGAGTGGGGGATGGGTGACGCGCAGCATCGGAGGACCTTCGGCTCTACCTCCATGCTCCTCAGCGACCTACGATCAGGATTCGAGGGGAACGAGGTTTGCAATGCACTACGGGGAATGGCACGACGACAGGGCCCTTGGCATGATGTGGGTGAGGGGGGCGATGATGCTCGTCCTCTTTGCGGTGATCGTGTGGCTCATCGTCATGGTCGTGCGCCACAGCGCGCAGATCCACTCGCACCAACCAGCCGCGCTCGGCCCCGCGGTCGCGAGCCGGCCCACTCCCCAGGAGATCTTGGCCGAACGCCTCGCCCGCGGCGAGATCGAGCCCGACGACTACGCCAGGCGCGTCTCGGCGCTCACGAACCCGCCGAATCAGTAGGCGGTGGGTCTGGCGGATTTGATCCAGGAGCAGGCTCGATCCGAAGGATCCAGGTTCCAGGCCCGACCGGAGGAACCGGCATCGTCGAGTCGGCACGACCTCCCGATTCTTCATCGGTCAGTGACCTGTTGCCGGGAAGCAGGCTGGCGATGATCGGCAGCGCGACGACGTTCAACGCGTGGAGCACCCCCATCAGCAACAGGATCCCACCGATTCGGGAAAGCTCGTGCTTGAGCTGCGCGCCGGTCGAATCCTTCCAGTCGCTCGGTTCGACGAACGTCACCGTGAACATCACGAACGACGTGAAGATCAGGTAATAGGCGACGTCAGTCAAGACGAGGTAGCTCTTGCCGGTCCTCGGGTTGGCCCTGAAGACGTCGGCGGCGTACGAACGACCGAAACGTTTGATGAACGGACCGAGCCCGATCGCGAGCGCGACGAGCACGATGTTGGTGATCAGTTCGATGACCCACCAGGGCATGTTGAACCTCCTGTTGTCGAAGTCGGAAAGAGCAAGTGCCAACGCGGTGTTGGCGAGAACGAAGACAACGAGCCAGCCGCCAAGGACGAGACGGAACTTCCGCCGGGCCCTCGCGTCGTCCAGCGAACGCTCGACGCGAGCGAACAGATCGGGGTTCTCCTCGATCGATGTCCGGGCGTCGGCGAACGCCTCGATGAGCAGTTGTTCGAGACCGCGGTCGTTGATGATGTCGCTCACTGCGGTTCGCCCAGCGCTCGATCGAGCGCAGCCATTGCGCGCTGGAGATGCGTCTTGACCGAGTTGACCGACAACCCCAACGTCGACGCGATCCGATCGTTCGAGAGCTCCTGGAAGTAGCGCAGGGTGATGCAGTCACGCTGGCGGGCCGGCAACCGACGCACCGCTTCGATGACCCGTTGATGATCTTCGGAGCGCACCAGTTGATCGGCGGCATCATCGACCACGCCCACGTCGCGGCCCTTGGCGGCGTGATGACGCAACGAGACGAGTCCCCGACGGTTGTGGTCACGGGCAAGGTTGAGCACGATCGAACGCAGATACGCGGGAGCCCGATCGATCGTGGCGATGTTGCCGGCGTGGCGAGCGAGGCGGAGGAACGCCTCCTGGACCAAGTCCTCGGCGGCGTCCCGGTCATCGACGAAGAGCCGGGCCAGCCGTACCAGCGATCGCCCTTCTGCGTGAAACAGGCGGACGACGAGCTCCTCGGCCTCGACACTGATGGTCTCACCCTGCAGGCGAGCCGCCGCAACGGCTTGCAGGAATGGAGCGACGAACGATGTCTTGACCGGGGCAATGAAGGCGTACACGTCGTTCAGCAGTTCCCGGCCCGAAGGCCACCGGATCGCTGACGCGCCCTCACCCCCGCAAGCCTGCCACCCCCAGCCAGTTGCGTCGCCACATCGGAACAGACGACCAGCGCGGCGGCGCGGGTGACATGCGGCCGTCACATTTCTTCTGGGTCACCCGGGAGAGGCGACGTCGATCACCAATCGATCGGGGTTGGACTCGGTTGTCACTCGGAAGGGCGGCTGCCCGTTGGTCCCCAACACCCAGTTGGACACGGCTTCGAAGTCGCCGTTCTGGACGAGTTCGAGCACCGCTCCGGTGCCGACGGCGAGTCGCGTCGGCCCCGTGTAGGACTGGCGCACGGGCGACTCGGTCTGATCCGTGCCTGTGGCGCCCATGCTGATCTGGATCGCGTGGTCCCCCTGCAGCTGAACTGGTAGATCAGACGGGTCTTCGGTGATTGGCAGGGGCACATACCGAACGTTGTAGTTCATCACCGGTGCCGTGAACTCGAACACGATTCGGTCGAAACCTTCCATCTGCTGAGCTGTCACATCCGTCAACAGCACCGTCGGCCCCGGTTCGCAGCACCCACCACTTGGCACGACAACCGCATCCGTCGACGCGCCATCGAGAGTTCCCGACGAGGTGCCATCGCCCAGCGCAAAGTTGACCGGGATCTGGACGTCGGCGAACAGCCGCCCGCTGCCGTCACTGGCGGTCTCGGTCAGAGCAAGCACCCCACTCGTTGCCGACCCGGCATCGAATTCGATCGTCGTCTCGAACGGACCCCAAACCGGCTGACCATCGCCGTCGAATATCGGTCCGGTCCCCGTCGCGAACGTTTCGACCAGAACCCGACCGTCGGCGGCGCGCAGCGAGATCTCGATGTTGTTCTCGGACGTGGAGTTCTCGCCGACGATCTGCAGCGGCGACGAGACCAGTTGGCCAGGCCGCGGCTCGGTGGCAAGGATCAAGGGCTTCACCGTGTCGAAGGAGTCGCGACCGACGGGCGGCGAGACTTGAATGCCTTCACCACCGATCGTCGTGACGGGTTCGCCGTCGAGCGAGAACGCGACCCGAGCGACACCGGGGATCTCGGTCAGCGTGTAGACCACCTGGGCGACGCGCTCGGTCATCGACAGCGAACCGCCCCCGCTCTCGAAACTGCGACTGAGATCGACAGTCGCAACGTCGCCGTCGACGGCAAGGCCGAGTAACTCGACACCATCCGGGATCGCCGTGGTCAACGTGGTCGGATCGGCCTCGGTCTGATCAGCGGCGATCGGCCCAGCGAGCAGCGCTTCGACCAAGGCTTGCGGGTCGCCATCGGCTCGATAGGCAGCCCCCAAGCGCTCGTCTCGCACAAACCAGATCCTGGACAGTTCCTCGGTGTCATCGGGAGGCACCGATGTCGTCGGTGCAACGGTCGTCACCGGAGTGGTGGTCGGCGCAGCGGTCGTTGGGGTGACGGTCGGAGCTGGCCCGGTGGTTGGCGGGGACACTTCCGTCGTTGTCGCCGGCGCGCTGGTGCTCGGCGCCGACGACGAACTGGACGAGTCGTTCGATGACGAGCACCCAATGAGCGCGAATCCGACAATGACCACTGCGAGGCAGCCGACGCAGCGATGGCGACGAATCCCGCGACGAGGTTCGACGGATCGAGTGAACTCGGCGACTTGAGCACCCATCACAGTCTCCTTCGACAACAAGGGTGGGAACAACCACCATTGAACCCCACTCGACGGGGTCGAACGAGGGCACAACGTCACAGAGCCCAGCGCTGTCAGCAAATGTCGGCCCCAGGCCGACTTGTGATACCAGCGCCGTCGTTCGGTGGTCGTTCGGTGGTCGTTCGGTGATCGGGCTGACGCTGATCGCAGGATATTGTTCGGAATCTGAAAGAGTCCGAAGGGAACGGGGGGAATCATGGGTTCAGGTCGATTCAAGTGGGTTCACGTCGGTGTGGCGGCGGGCATGTTCGTGGCCGGCGGCATCGTCGTCGGTGTCGCCGGTGTGATCCAGTCGGCGGGCGCGGTCGGTTCGACGATCGTGTCGTCGTTCGTGCCGATCACGCCGTGTCGCCTGGCCGACACCCGTAGCGAGTCGCCGGTCGGTACGCGGGTCACGCCGATCGGAGCGGCCGAGTCCGTGACCTTCCAGGTCACCGGTACAAATGGTCAGTGCACCATCCCGACGACCGCAACCGGAATCGCGTCGAACATCACGTCCGTCAACCCGACTGCGGCCTCGTTCCTGACCGTCCACCCGGCCGACGCACCCCTGCCGCTTGCGTCGAACCTGAACTGGACGGCGACGTCGCCGCCGACCCCGAACCAGGTGACGGTCGCATTGTCGGCGACCGGCGCGATCAAGGCCTACAACAGCTCCGGCAAGATCGACGTCATCATCGACATCGTCGGCTACTTTCTCCCAGCCACCAGCGGACCCTCCGGCCCGCAGGGCGCGGCAGGAGCGCAGGGGGCGACCGGTGCAACAGGACCTCAGGGCACCAAGGGAGTTGACCCCGCAAACGTGATCTGGGTCGCGAAGTCGGGTGGCGACTTCACCAGCGTGCAGGCCGCGCTCGCCTCGATCCCGAACGACAACATCGCCCGCCTGATCAAGATCGCTCCCGGAACCTACATCGAACCGGGTGGCATCGACATGAGGAGCGGAGTGGACATCGAGGGCAGTGGAGAAGGCGTCACCTTCATCCAGTCCACGGTCACTCAGCCCTTGCCGGGCGCGGATGCCCCGATCGCTTCCGGCTTGTCAGCGACAGTCCGGATGATTGGGATAGGTGCTGAGCTTCGCTCGTTGACCGTGGAAGCCACGGTGGCGGCGAACAGCCCGGTGGGCCCCACGGTCGACTGGAATGCAATCGGTGTGTACATCGCCGGCGACAGTCCCCAGGTCGTCACCGATGTCAGCGTCCGGGTCGGCGGGACTCAGACTGGGGGCGCATCGCTGCGTGCCGCAGGGATCGCCGTCGTTGGTTCGTATCCCCCGCTGACGAACGTGAACGTGACGGTTCAGACGAATGGCTTCGCCAACATCGGTGTTTACAGCAGGGACTTCGGCTTCCAGGGCGTCAACTTGTATTCGTTTACGTCTGGTGGACTGAGCAACGTCGACATCTACAACGAACTTGGCGGCGAAGTGCTTCTGCGCAACTCTCGGCTTCAGGGTCTCGGCATCTACAGCATCTACAGCATCGGAGGAGGGACGGCCTATGTCTCCTCGAGTCAACTCGAC
>JANOEM010000027.1:0-8825 GCA_031413195.1 Actinomycetes bacterium | reverse complement strand
CCCCGCGCCACCTCCTCGCGGAACAACGCAACACCCTGACCTCGAAGCTGCGCTGCTGTTCGCTCGGCCTCGGCAGCGATGCGGATCGCGGTGCCGTCCGCCTCGGCCTCCTTGGTCTTGCGGATCAACAGCGCGTCGCCTTCGTTGGTCGCTGCTGCTTTGAGGTTGTTCGACGCGACCACCTGGGCCATCGAGGTTGTGATCGCCTGGTCGAAAGTGATGTCGTTGAGTTGCAGATCGATCAGGTGATAGCCCCACGTCTCGAGCGTGACGTCGAGGTTCTCCTTGACCTCTTTGACGATCTCGCCGCGAAGACCCAAGATCTCGGCCTGGCGCATCGTCGCCACGAAGCCGCGGGTGCTGCCTTCGACGCTTCGCACCATGGCTGTGAGGAAGTCCTTCTCGCTGACGAACTTGAAGGCGACCTTCTTGACCGTGTCCTCGTCCTCGGCGATCACGCTGTAGACCATCATCGCAGTGAAGTAGACGTTGGCTTGATCCTGGGTGATCGCTTGGAACTGCAGTTCGACCGCTCGGTTCTGAATGCTGATCCGACGGAAGATCTTCTCGATGAACGGGATCAGGAAGTTGAGTCCCGCACGCCGGACAGACCGGTACTTCCCGAAGACGACCGTGACGGCGACGGTGCCCTGCGCCACCGTCTTGACCGACGACAAGATCAAGAACAGCAGCAGCAAACCAATGACGATGTAGACAATCGTGTTCGTGGCAATGGCGACCATGACGCTCTCCTCTTGGCAGATTCGCGGTTCGCGCCGCGACGAAACACTAGTTGCTGCGGTCGGACCGACCGCTAACCTGTGGCCGCACCACGCGGGTGTAGCTCAATGGCTAGAGCGCGGTCCTTCCAAGTCTGATATGCGGGTTCGATTCCCGTCACCCGCTCCAATCCCGTTCCCACAATCGACCGTGGCACTGTGAGACACACCTGACGATGATCGCGATGCTGCGCACCAACCGGGACATCCGGTCGTTGTTCATTGCCCAGGTCATCTCCTTTGCAGGTGACTGGTTCGCCTACGTCGCCTTTGTCGGCTTGGTCCAGGACCTCACCGACTCTGCGCTACTGGTGACGCTGGTGTACGTGGCGCAGTCACTCCCGGCGTTCCTGACGTCGGCGGTTGCAGGACCTACGGCTGACCGGTTCGACAGGCGACGGATCATCCGAACTGTGTCGATCATGCAGGCGGTGGCAGCGTGCGGTCTTCTTCTCGTCGGCAGCCGCGATGCGCTCTGGTTCGGCTTCTTGTGCCTGTGCCTTGTCTCCGCACTCGGATCGTTCGTCGGACCCGCAGCGCAGGCCGGCCTGCCCAACCTGGCTCGAGACGACGAAGAACTCAAGAAGGCGAGCTTGCTGTTCGGATCGTTGTGGGGAGCGATGCTCGCCGTCGGCGCTGCTCTCGGCGGGTTGGTGGCAACGGTGTTCGGTCGGGACGCTGCGTTCGCCGTAAACGCCCTCTCGTTCGTCATCGCCGCCGCGATGGTCAGCCTGATCCGGCGTCCTATGCAGCGTGAGCGACCCGTGACCGAGAAATCGCGAGCAAGGATGCGCCCCCTCGCCGATATGGCCGAGGCGTTCGGGTACGCCCGCCGCGATCGAGTGTTGCTGTCATTGCTGGCATCAAAGGCGACATTCGCGATGGGCGCCGGCATCGTCGGGCTGCTCGCAGTTCTGGCAACCAACGACCTCAACGGTGGTGACGGAGCAACCGGCTTACTGCTCGGAGCGCGAGGGGTGGGTGTCGCTATCGGCCCGTTGATCGCAGCCAAGCTCGTCGGCCCGTCGTTGTCGCGGCTCCTGCTGCTCTGCGGATGCGCCGGATTGTCATTCGGTGTGTTTTACCTCGGCCTCAGCGCCGCCGGTTCGATCGCCGTCGCGGTACCCCTCGTCCTGCTTGCGCACCTCGGTGGTGGCGCCCAATGGACCATGTCGACATACGGACTCCAACGGCGGGCACCCAACCACGTCCTCGGACGCATCATCGCCGGTGACTTCGGGATGGTCACCCTGATCATCACCCTTTCGAACCTTGCAGCAGGACTGTTGGCCGGCGCACTCGGCGCCCGTGTTGCGATTGCGACCTTTGCGACCCTCGGGCTGTTCACCAGTGGCGTGTACATCGTCGCCACGCGATCCGTTCGCGCCGACCTCGACGCTGAAACGGCTCGCACCTCAGTTGCTTGACCCCGAGGTTTGGATGCGACCCGCTGCGGGGGAATCAGGTGAAGGCAATCGACACGGCAGCGAGTGAGGCGGCGGCAACCAAGACCCAACTCAGCAATCCCAGCGCGAGCGGGCGTCCTCCGAGAGTGCGCAGGCGACGGATGTCGACCCCGCTGCCGAGCCCAGCAAGGCCCATTCCGAGGAGCAGGGTCTCCAACTGCTTGATCGACGAGAGTGTTCCGACAGCAAGGATCCCGGTCGAACGAAGAGCGACTGCGACCAGGAACATCACGACGAACAGGGGAAGAATCGGCGGGCGCTCGGCTTCTGAAGGGCCACTCCGGCCGCTCCGGCCGCTCCTTTGCGGAGATCGGCGCCGTGCTGCGACGGCGATACCGGTCAGGAGCGGAGCGAGCAGCGCGACTCGGGTCAGCTTGACGATCACTGCAGCCGAGAGCGCCGTGGAATCGCGCGTCGAAGCGGCCGCAACGACCTGCCCGACATCGTGGACAGACGCGCCGACCCACGATCCAAAGACCCGGCTCGAGAGGCCGAACAACGATCCGAGGGGCGGCAGGACCGCGATGGCGAGCGAACCGCACAAGGTGACCAGCGCAATCGAGTAAGCCACCTCCTCGTCCGTCGCATCCGTGAACGGCTCGGCGGCAGCAATCGCGGAGGCGCCACAGATCGAGAATCCCGTTGCTGTCAACATCGACAGCGACGGACTGACACCGAGCCGCCGACCGAGGTATTGGGTACCAAAGAAGGTCACCGCAACGACAGCGCACACCGCGACGAGCGCCCGCGGACCAAGATCGGCGACCTCCGCCAGGGATAGTCGGAACCCAACGAGCACGATTCCCGCTCGCAACAGATGGCGACCCGCGAACCGCAGCCCGGGCCGGTGCAGATCGCTGATCAGCCCGCAGTTCGCAGCAGCGGCAGCGACCACGACGGCAACGACATGCGGAGAAATGGCGTCGAACAGCTGGTGCACGAGCATGCCCACGCAAGCCGTGACGAACGCGACCAGCAGCCCCGGTACGAGCCCCTTCCACCTGACCGGCTTTCCGACCGACCTTCCGACCGGCCTTCCGACAGAATCGTCCGGAGTTCGCCGCTCGGTATCCGCCATGATCTGGCAAGGATGAACCGTCTTCGACCACCCGTCCACCCCGAGCTCGCCACTACGTCATAGGCTGCGCCTATGACGTATCTACGTGTCGAGGATCTGGTTGGTCTCGAACTGTTCCTCGACACACTTCGGCACGGGAGCATCTCCTCGGCCGCCCGCGATCACCACATTTCGCAACCATCCGCGACCGAGCGGATGCGAACGCTCGAGCGTCGACTCGGTGTCAAACTCCTCCAACGCGGGCCCGGCGGGTCAGCCCCGACTCCCGAGGGGGAGGCGGTGGCCGAATGGGCAAGGGAGGTACTCGATGCGGTCTCGCGGATGGCTGAGGGTGTCAACGCAATGCGAGCCCCTTCAGCTCACCAGCCACTGCGAATCATGGCCAGCCTGACAGTTGCCGAGTACGTGATGCCGGCTTGGCTCCACACCAATCGCGTGGCCGGCGGTCCATTAGTCGAGTTGGCCGTCGGCAACTCGGGGGCTGTCGTCCGCTCCGTGACCGAGGGTTCTGCTCAGCTCGGCTTCATCGAAACCCCTCGGCGAGTCGTCGGGCTACGCACCACCGTCATCGGCGGCGACTCGTTGGTGCTCGTCGTCGCTCCAACGCATCCGTGGGCCCGTCGGCGCGGCCCAATCGGACCCGACCACCTCGCCGACACCCCGCTGCTCCTGCGCGAGCCGGGCTCCGGAACGCGCGACGCATTCGAGGTAGCGCTCGCCGCGTCCGGGCGGGTCCCGTCCGAACCGCTCGCAGTGCTTGCATCGACCACGACACTGAAGGCCGCCAGCGCTGCCGGCGACGGGCCGAGCGTGTTGAGCGAACTGGCGGTCGCGTCCGAGATCGACAACGGGACCCTCGTGGTCGTTCCGGTCGTCGGCTTGGACCTGTCACGTCAGTTCCGTGCCGTCTGGAAGCCTGCCGCTGGGGATGACGACGTTCAGCGGTTCATCCGAATGGCCCGAGCCAACTCACGCAGACCGTGACCCGGCGGGCTTCGGCCTTGCGGACCACCTCAAGTACCATCTCGTTCGATCGCGCGGCGTTCATTCGCACGCATCCCGCGCATGACGATCAGGGGGATCACCATGGCAATCGACTTTACGCTCGCACCTGAACATGAAGAGATCCGCACGCGTGTGCGCGACTTCGTCGAGGGGACCATCAAGCCCGCAATCGAGCCCTTCGGTCATCGCGACGAGATGAAAGGCGACGGCTACCGCGACTACGTCCAACAACTCATTCGGCTACGTGGCAAGGCGATCGAGGAGGGCCTGTGGTTGCCCCACATGCCGAAGGAGTGGGGCGGGATGGGCCTCGGTCACGTTGCGCTGGCGATGGTGCAGGCCGAAGCGGCGAAGACCCGGGTCGGGCCGTGGGTCCTGAACTGTCAAGCCCCCGACGAGGGCAACATGCACACCATGCTGCACTGGGCGACCGACGAGCAAAAGGCCGCGTACCTCAAGCCCCTGTGCGACGGCACTTCGTCATCGTGTTTTGCGATGACGGAGCCTGAGGTCGCGGGGTCCGATCCCACACTCATCAAGACCCACGCGATCAAAGACGGCGACGAATGGGTCATCAACGGTCACAAGTGGTTCATCTCCGGGGCGAACAGGGCGAAGTTCGCGATCCTGATCGCAAAGACCGAGCTCGATGTCCCCGAAGGCGCCCGCGGCGGAAACACCGCATTCATCATCGATCTACCGGCTGTTGGCTGGAACAACGTGCGCGAGGTGGAGACGATGCACGGCCCCGGCGGACACAGCGAGATCGTGATCGAGGATCTCCGCGTTCACGACTCACAGATCCTCGGCGGCCGCGGCAACGGTCATCGTCTCGGCCAATACCGGCTCGGACCCGCTCGCCTCGCGCACTGCATGCGCTGGATCGCGCAGGCCGAGATGGCCCTCGACATGATGGTCGATCGTTCGCTCAACCGGTACAGCCACGGCAGTATCCTGGCCGAGAAGCAAGGTGTGCAATGGATGATCGCAGACTCGGCGATGGAGCTCTATCAGTGCAAGCTGATGGTCCTGCATGCGGCCTACAAGATCGACCGCGGCGATGACTTCCGGACCGAGGTTTCGATGGCGAAGCACTTCGTCGCCAACAGCCTCAATCGGATCATCGATCGCGCGATTCAGGTGCACGGAGCGCTCGGGTACTCCACAGATACGCCGCTTGCCAACATGATGCAGCATGCACGGTGGGCCCGATTCGCTGACGGTGCCGACGAGATCCACCAGATGCGGATCGCCGAGAACACCATCAAGGCGTTCACCGACCACGGCACGACGAGAACTGCTACGGGGGATCTGCCGCTCTGACCGGCGAGTCACGCACCGCTGTCCACCGTTGACGATCCACTCCCGAAGCAGGTGAAGGCTGCCGTCGTCGCCCAGTCGGCCAGCCTCGGACTTTCGAGCCAACGCTGGCGCACGATGGCGAGCGCCTGGGCGGCGCTCGATCCGGTCGCCCACTCGCGATGGAAGTCGGCGACGAACTCGGCGCATGCCACATCCGACACGACGTGGATGGGCGCAAGCACTGTCGAGACGCCTCGGCTGAGCAGGATGGCAACGAGACCGAGGGCCTCACCCCCTGCACTGACCCGATGCATTCCGGCCTCACAGCTCGACAGGACGACCAGGTCGCTCGACACGTCAGCATTGTCCAGTTCGTAGATGGCCATCTCGCCCCCGTGGAGCATCAGCGTCGAACTGAGCGGGCGGTCCGAGCGAAACCGACCATGAGCCGCGACCTGGACGACATCGCATTGCTTCAGCATCGACGACAACGAACCAGCGGTCGCAGCAGCGCCTGCCGCCACCGTCGGCGCCCGGTATGACCGCCGAATGGAGGCTCGCTCGACGTTGGCTCCGGCGATGTCGGGACCGATGATCAGTCCGACCGAGCGTGACACCCTGGCCCGGGCCCGGCGATCGGACGCGATCCACATCCGAGCGCTGAGGTGGACTGTCACCGTGGAAAGCTGGAGTTGCGGCAATGCAGACCACGGCACCGCGTGCAGGCGCTCGATGGGAACGATGACCAAATCGGCGTCCGACGCGAGATCAAGAGGTTCAATGAGCAGTCTTCCGAGCGAGAGGGCGACGTGGCTGGCAACCGCGACCCGATTGTCGGTCGGCGCGATCGCAGGCGTGAACTCGTGCGGCTGCGACGCCCGATCCATCCATGCGCTCAGCTGATCGAGCGAACGGAGCATCGCTGCGAGGGGCCCGAGCGGAACGAGCTGGGCCGACGACGAACGGACGACGACGGCGAACAGTTGATCACCATCGATCACGAACTCGACGAGTACCCGTCCCCGAAGCTGTCGCCGGATCGAAGCCACGCTGACGGCAGCGGGGTGAATCGAGTTTGCCGAACCCTTGGTGTCAAGAACGCGGAATGCACTCGCTCGGGTGCGTTCGGCCCATGCCAGAACCTCGCTCGGCGAGCGGGAACTGACTGCCATATCAATCGCAAGCGAGGCCAGGTCGTCGCCGATCGACGACAGGCCGGCGCGGATTTGCAGGTCGTCGGTCGAACGGCGATACCTGTCGAGGGCGCGCATGCCCTGGCGCGCGCTTCGCATCGCCGCGCGAATTTCCCCAGTGTGGCGATGCGCCAACGCCTCGGCGTACCACGCCCGCAACGCGATCGCCGGGTGATGAGAGCGGACATGCGAGCGAAGCGTTTCGAGGTCGTCTTCGACGTCGTCGATCAGCCCGATTCGCGACGCGCACCGCAGCCGCGCACACCGCAGGTCATCGCTCATCTCGACCCAACCCTCGCGTTCCAACCGAGCTCCCAGCAGACGTGATCGCCCAAACAGGTTCGTCGCACTGCGATCGGACTTGACCGATGCCAATGCAGCCTGGATTCCGATCGCATTCGCCTGGAGCGCCATGCCGGTTCGACGACCGACGCGAAGCAGCCGAGCTGCCTCCGAGGCGGTCCGACGGGCCGTGCCGAACAGCCCGGCCGCGAGCTGTGTCCGGGCGAGCAACAAGGCAACGTCTCCCCGGCTCACCGAGTTGGCCCCGGTCCCGGCACGAGCGACCGCCGCATGGGCAGCCGCGACGGCATCTTCGAACAGGCCGGCGCGGAGCAACGCCTCTGCTCGGTCTGCCTCGAGAACTGCCATCATTCGTAACGGACTTCCGGCAGACACGTAGAGGTCTCGCGCCTCGTCGAAGTGCTGCAACGCAACGACGATCTTGCCCGCCCGTGCATGCACCACACCCAGGTTCGCAACGACGCCCGCAGCGATCACATCTTGACCGAGCACCTTCGCCGATCGGCGGGCTCGGAGCAGGTCGGCTTCAGCCGTCACAAGGTCACCGCGCTGCAACTCGATCAACGATCGGATCACCAGGAGCCGAAGGATGCCGAGACGATCGCCAGAGCGGCGCAGGCTCTTCTCGGCCAAATCAGCGGATTGCGATGCATCGATCAATCGGCCGGCCTGCGACAGGATGAACGCACGCTGTGACTGGATCCGTCCGACTGCTGCACCGGCCGAGACCTCCTCGGCACGGTCGAGTTCGGCGAGGGCAGCCGGGAGCTGCCCGGACTCCGCGAAGATCGCTGCTGCGCTCACACGGACCGATACCAGTTCCCCGATCGGCTGGGCTGCACCGATCGACTCGCCGAAGTGCAGGGCGCGCCTCATTGCGTCCGGCGCACGATGCATGTCTCCGAGTTCGTACAGTGCTCGCCCGATAGCTGTCCACACGTGCATCCCGACGGTTGGGTCGTCCGGTGACTGTTGAAGCAACCGTTTGCCTTCGACGATGACCTGCTGCGGTTGGGCGTGGACCATTTGATCGAGCATTTCGAATGCATCGCCGGCACTGCGGCCGGAACCGTACGGGTCTCCTGATCCGGGCACGGGACGGGCCGATGTATCAACGGTCATGTGTCATGCTCTGTGGCATCTGAACACGCGAGGAAGGGCGCCCACGATGAATGGCAGCGAGCAGAACATCGAACCCGGCACGGACCCTTGGGATGCACGGGTGCAGTTTGTCACCGACGCCAACGGGCGTGCATTCGCGTATCGACCGAACCAGATCGTCACCGCCCATTCGGCGCTACCGATCATCGCCGCCCAGATCGGTCGAGACCTCCCCGACCAGTCGTGGTCGTACGTGTTCGATCGAGCCGACCAAGCCGGTGACCCGCTGATCGTGGTTCGCGGATTACCGAACCCGCTGGAGGTGGTCCGCCGTCTGCGGGCAAACAAGATCGTCGCCGGCCCGAACCATGTCTTCTTCGCAGCGGCTGTCGGTCGATCGGCGTTCCCCAACCCGGGCGCGTTCCCCAACCCGGGCGCGTTCCCCAACCCCGGCGCGTTCCCCAACCCCGGCGCGTTCCCCAACCCCGGCGCGTTCCCCAACCCGGGCGCATTCCCCAACCCCGGCGCGTTCCCCAACCCCGGCGGCTCCGGGAACTGTGGTTGTCAGCCAACGTGTGGGACATGGTCGACTCGTCTC
>JANOEM010000026.1:0-1576 GCA_031413195.1 Actinomycetes bacterium | reverse complement strand
GTCGGCGGTACCGGGCCTCCAATGGTGAACCGAACCTGAGGGTCGATGTCAGCACGCCCGTGTCGACACAGACGGCGGTGTCGCGTGCTGTCACTCGCTCAGTGCCGCGACGAACCGATCCCACTCATCGTCGGTGAGATCGTGGATGACGAACTCGTCGGGACCCTCGTAGGGCTTGACGGTCGCGAGCATCGTTGCGAGGTCGGTGTCCAACCAGAACGCGGCGGCGTCGATATCGAGGTCGTCGGGCTGATGTGCTGGATCGTTCACAGACGCAAGCGTATACGGCCTGTCCAGCAGGGTGCCTCCCCGATGCCGCTCGAGCACCTGATGCAGTGTCACCCGCACGTCGGCGACCGTCCCGACGCGAGCCCGGACTTCAACAGGTCCGACTGCCAACGAGCGATGCGCTCCGGCTTCAACGATCGCGCCGGCACCTGGCCGATCGTGTTGTTGATCCGCTCGACGCGCTGACTGTACGTGCCCAACGTCGAGGCTCGCACGCGGTGTCGGGCAACTACGTCGAGCCACCACTCCGCCAGCTCGGCGACCGTGGCGTCGCGGTGGAACGTCGACGACTGGATCTGCGACAGCTCCTCCAGCTTCACGGCCCTGCCGAGCGATTGCTTCCTCACGCGTCTTGCCACGAACGCGCTTCGGTCGGGCGCTGCCGGGAGCAACGTACGTCGCCCGCCACGCCCCGTCGGAGTCGAGGTACACCGAGTCCTCGCCGTTCGACGCCTTGCCGTGCACCCGCACGCTGCCGTTTCGGCCCACACTTCGCTTGCCGGTCACCTTCCGAGCCATGGTTCGAATGCCTCCAAAACCGGGAGCAACGCACACCAAAAAGGGGGCAACCGGTAGCAACACTGGGAGTGACACGCTACAACGTCGGTGGACGTCCACGCAATGAAAGACCTGCTCAGAGCACCTAAGTTTATACTTCGGTGGCCTTCAGTGGGCGTCCACGAACACCCTTGGCGGAACGAGAGGGATTTGAACCCCCGGGGCGTGAACCCTTCCGCTTTCAAGGTCGGCCAGCCCACACGCAACGGGATTCAGCCGAACGTATTGGACCAGCTCAGAGGCTCGCGGCGCGAACTACGGACGGCGTGGAATGGATCGAAACGAAGCGGGACGCGGGCAAAACGCGGGCCAGAGGATTTGTAGACGTCAGGTCGCTACAACCAGGCGCCGAGACACTTCGAAGCGCGACGACCCTCATACCACCGTTGGCCGGTAATGAAGTACTTGGTCCATAAACGCCAGATCAGTCGCCATTGATCCTGCGCAGGGTCAAGTTTGAGTACGGGAAGACCGGCATCCGTCGCATCGCCCTGTCCAAAAATCGCACCATGGCTGGTCGGTGTGTCGATGAGCTTCTCCTGGATCGCGGTCGCGATTGCTTCAACGTCATCGTCGCTCCGACTGGGGTTGCTGCGCAGCGATTCGCGCACCAATTCGCCACCCCTCGCAAGGCTTGCGCGTGCCCGCTGAACGATCAGGGCATCGATTGGGGCCAGCAGGCTGGCATGGATCGGAAAGCTCTCAGGTTTGAGTTGTACTGCTGCCTCGG
>JANOEM010000025.1:0-1590 GCA_031413195.1 Actinomycetes bacterium | reverse complement strand
CGATGTATGCGTGGCAGTTCTCCAAGGCCCAACATGTCGCGGCGGTCAACGGCTGGACGCGATTCGTCACGATGCAGAACCACTACAACCTGCTCTACCGCGAAGAGGAGCGGGAGATGCTTCCGCTCTGCGCAGATCAAGGCGTCGGCGTCATCCCCTGGAGCCCGCTTGCCCGCGGCCGGCTGACCCGCCCCGACGGTGCACGCACGGCGCGCAGCGAGACCGACGAGTTCGGCAAGTTGTTGTATCGCTCGGCCGACGATGCGATCGTCGATCAAGTCGCGCGGATCGCCGAGGCCCGGGGCGTGTCGATGGCCCAGATCGCGCTCGCGTGGGTCTCCCGGCATCGCACAGTCGCGGCACCGATCGTCGGCGCGACCAAGCCCCATCACCTCGATGACGCACTCGCGTCGATCGACATCGAATTGACGGCCGACGAGGTGCGCGACCTGCAGCAGCCGTACACACCGCAGCCGGTGTCCGGATTCATCTGACCGGTTGAGGAATCGAGCCCCGGTGCAAGAATCCGCAGCATGCCTGATGCAGATCTTCCGAATATCGGGGTGCCGGCGACTCGGGCATTGGCTTCCATCGGCGTGACCAAGCTCGACCAGCTCGTCGGGCGCAGCGAGACCGAGATCATCAGACTCCATGGATTCGGACCGCGAGCACTGAGGATCCTCGACGATGCGCTTCGGGCCAAGGGGCTCTCGCTTCGTCCCTGACAGCCGGATTGCTACGCCCACTTCGTGACGCCGCAACGGGCCGCCGTCGCACGCTCTCCTGAGGAGGCAACGTGGGATTACGGGGCGGCATCGTTGAGCGGTCTTGTGGCGGCGTCGAGCACCCTCTGCACCCGTTTCCCTTGAGCGATCGCATTGCGCCCGAGGAGAGCAGCGCTCAATACCGCCGTGACCCGCCCGCCCAGGCCCGTCGGGATGAAGTCCATCGACCACGTATACAGGGTGCCCCCCGGACATGGCTCGAACACGTGCTTCGCCACACCTATCACCGGGCGTCCCGGTTTGATCGACCGAAACCCCATTCTGCTGCCCGGTTCCCACTCGATCGTTTCGCTCATCAACTTCACCGGGACGCCGAGCATCTTCATCCGGATGTGGTTCTTGACTCCGAGCCCCATGGTTCCACCCTCGGGTTCGTAGCTCACGACGGCCGGATCGATGACCGATGCCGTCGACGGATCCGCGAGAAACCAAAAGACCCGGTCGGGCGTTGCCTGAATGCGAGTAGTGACGGAGAAGGCGGTCTTCATCTTCCTGATGACTCCTTTCCGGTCGCGGGCGCGTTGTGACGGGGCGTGCTGACCACAGTTTGCCTCGGTCTGATCCTGCTGTCGATGGGCGCTGACCGTCGAGGAAGAGAGCTGGTGCGGGGATCTGGGTGATGTTGCGCGGTACCGCTCGGTATCGCTCAGATCGCACATTGGGATGTCACCCGAGCGTGGCTGGAGCGACGGCGAGGCCGACCGCGGTGGCTCCGGCGTGAAGGCGCTTGTCCCAGACCGCTACGGCGAGATCCGTCGAGCCGAGTGCCATTGCGCTGGCGAGATGAACGGCGTCGGCACCGCGC
>JANOEM010000024.1:0-4741 GCA_031413195.1 Actinomycetes bacterium | reverse complement strand
GGGGCAGCTCACGCTGCCCCACACCGCCATCACCGGTGTTCATGGATGGTTGTTACTTCAATCGGCTCAGCTGACGGTCAGAGTCAGCGTCGCCGCATAGTCGGCGGCATCGACGGATGCCGGGATGAGCAGCAGCAGGCGGGCATCGATGGTGGCGATACCCAGACCGCTGCCAGCCGGGGCCGAGGCGAGGACCGGGTTGTCGGTCATGCCGATGGCACCGATGTTCGGGAACCGGGTGTCGGCGGGGAAGCCGTCACCGGGCAGCACGCGACCGTCCGGCACGCCGGCGGTTACACGAGCACCCGTGGCCTCCGGAGAGGCCGCCTGAGGACCAACCTTGACCGTCTGGTCGTACAGCGTCGTGCCAACACCGTTGGGTGCCTCACCGCCGACGACGTCGGAGTCGTCGGTCATCTGCGGGATCCAGCCCAGGTAGTCACCCGAGAAGCTGTCACCGTTGGCAATGCTGGTGAAGCGGCTCTCGATGTCGCCGCGCAGCTTCCAACCGGCGTCGATGTCACGAGTGTCGAGCACCGTGACTTCGTTCAGGCGGCCATTGGCGGCGAAGAACTCACCGGCAAGCGGGGAAACGAAGTTGTCTACACCGCCGGGGACCGGCGAGTTGAACTCCGTCACGAACCGAGCCACACCCATGTTGAGACCGCACTGGGTGACGTTTCCGAACGGGACATCGGTGCCAAGTGCGGGGTTGTCGTTGGGCAACGGGTAGTTCGCAAACTCCGGATCGGCGACCGTCTGGACACCAGGGAGCGTCGCGTTACCGTCGATCGGGACGTTGTTCGAATCGACGAGGATCGGCGCAGTGCCGACCCGACCGACGTTACCGCCCTGATCGAGGTTGAACGGGAAGCCCGGGAAGTCGTTCGGGACAGTAGCGGGGTCTCCGGCCGAGACACTCGGCAGGAAGTTGTTCACGCCACAGCGCTGAGTGAGGATCAAGGCACCCGCGGGGCGGGTGACCGTCAGCTCCTGGAAGATCAGCGCACCCGGGACCACCGAGAAGGCAGAGACACCGGGGGTTCCGGTGATTCCGCTCCCAGCTGCGTACACCGGCGTGACCGTGACGGTGTAGCTACCCGCCGGCAGACCAGCCGCAAAGCCCTGGCTGAGACCGGTCACGCCGGTAAAGCTCGAGACATAACCAACTGGAATGCCCGCACCGGTGATCGCCACGTTGTAGCTGGCCGGAGCCGGCGTCGGAGCGGTCCAGGTGACCGTGAACGCGCTGTCGACGAACGGGTTCGGTGCCGTTGGCACCGGAGCCGTTCCAGCCACCGCGCCTTGCACCAAGACGGTGTTCGACACCACGCTGTTGCCGACGGTGTTCGTCGCCACCAGGGTCACGTTGTACGACGAACCGAGCGCAACGCCGGGGATCTGGAACGATGTCGCTCCAGCCGCAACCGAGATCGGTCCGATAGGCGCTGCGGCGCCGCTGACCTGAGTCACCGTCGCCGTATAGCCCGTCGTTGCCGGGAGCGACGCAGCGTGGGTGAAGTTCACCGTTGCGGTCGTCGTGCCGGCGTTGTAGCTGCTGGTCGTCAGCGCCGGGGCCGCTGGGACGACGCCGGTCGAGTAGTTGAACGTCGTGGCGCCCGTGCTGGTCACCGTGATCTGGGTGTTCCAGAACTTGGTGTTGTTGATCGTCGGAGTCGCAGCTCCGTCGTTCAACGTGCAGGCGATACCCACGTTGTAGGCACCGGCCGGGGGGGTCAAGCCGACCCAGCTCAGACCCGCCGCCGGAAGGGCGATCAGGCCGTCACCGGCGCCGGGGGTGAGGCCTCGTACGAACGTGCCCGCCGGGTTGCGGATCGACGACGTGAGGGCCGGCCCGATGGGCGAACCGCTTCCGTCGAACGTCAGCGTCGCCGGATCCTTCGTGATGGGAGTGATGTAGGTGCCGAAGCGGTAGCCGTTGATGCCGTCACCGGGGCACTTCGCACCGCCGCCGAGCGGATCGGCCGGCAGCGAGATGCTGAAGTTGTTGGCGTTGGTGCCCGCACCCGGGGTGAGCACGGCGACGCCTGCAGCCGGCGTACCGGCTGGCAACGCCTGTGCGGTGTTGGTGAACGGCAGGATGGCGGCGACGGACGCGAATGCTGCGAGTCCGAGTAGCGCCTTCCGGCTGCGTCGAGTGGATGTCATGTGTGTGGCCTTTCGAAAGGGGGTTGATGCGATTCGTGGATGGGTCATGAGTTGCCGGAGAAGAACGAACCCTGGAGGGTTGTGGTTCCGCAGTTGCTGATGGGCAGGAACCCGAACGTCGCCGTCGTCACGTCGGCTGCGTTGTTGCAGGTCGACGAGGTCGGGCCCACGAACATGCTCTGGAGCACGGCGTTGAAAGGGTCCTCGATGGCAGCGGTCGAGAAGACGTTGTACACGTCACGGCCGTAGGTGGCGTTCGCGTAGAACGCGTTCAGCGGCGTCACGTTCGGCGCTGTGCCGGTGACGGCCTGGTTGCCGTTGACGCCGCCGAGCTGAACGCCCGGGCCGGGTGCGGGGGTGGCCACACCATTGGACCGTGCGACGAACTGCGAGGCCGAGAACCCGACGATCACCTGGACGTTGGCGCACGAGACGCTCGCGCCGCCTGCGGTACCGTCACAGTTGGGGTTGCTCTGCGACACGATCAGATCGCCCTTGACCTTGAGCTCCGGACCGGAGTGCTCTTGGAGACGACCGCCTGCGTCGGGCACACCGAGCAGACCGTTGCAGAACGACGTGCTTGCAGTCTCGATGGCTTGCGTCGTCGAGACCGTGGTGTTCCACGACTGGTACGTGCCCGAGCTGGTCTGGATGCCGCATGGGATGATCGGGACACCGCCGACCAGGCCGGCACCGGTTGCGTAAATCGCGTTCAGTTCGGCGGTCGTCATGTTGTCGACGGCAACGCCGTTCGCGCGATAGTGGCCGTAGCTGAGTGCGTCACGGCCGAACGGCACGTAGGTGAGGTCGGTACCCAAGTCGTTGGCGACCGGTGTCGCCGACGAACGGGCGAAGTCGACCAGGCCGGTCAGGTCCTTGGCGCCGCAGATCGACCCGGTGCCCCAGGTCGGCTGGCCCTGCACTGCACGGCTCAGCGCACGACGACCGCCGCTCGAGCCGTTGGGACGCAGGATGAGCGGTGCACCGGTCTTGACGGCGATGCACGAGGCGGCACCGGCGTTCCACGAAGCGATCTGGGTGTAGCCCGTGGCCGCGCTGCTCTGGACCGGCGTGAAGTTCACGCCGTTCGAGAAGCCGGCGTAGCCGTTGAGCACATCCTGGGTGGTGTCGGAGCCGACGGCGACGAGCGCCGAGAACTGCTGCGGATCGGCTTTCGCCGGTGAACCACCGGCGAAGCCGATGGCGGCGAGTGAGCCGATGGCGGCGGTCGCAGCTGCGACCTTCACCAGCTTGCTCTTGCGAGTGGACTTGAACATGGTGTTGGCGGACCCTTCCGTTGTGGTTGAAATCGCCCGAGCTCCTGCCCGGACGTGGCGCACTCTGACAGGCCGATCTGACGTTCAGGTGGCCGCAAGATGAACGGCGGGCGAGATCGTCAAGAGTTCATCTGGGCGTCGCCTGCGCTTCACCCGAAACGCCCATTGACGTAATCATCGGTGCGCGAATCCTGCGGCGAGGAAAACATCGCCTCGGTCGGCCCGTACTCGACGATGTAGCCCGGAGTGCCCTGCTCGGCGAGGAAGAACGCACACAGATCCGACACGCGGGCGGCCTGCTGCATGTTGTGCGTGACGATCACGATCGTGACCTCGTCGACCAGTTCGATGATCGTCTGCTCGATCCGTCGTGTCGACGTCGGGTCGAGCGCCGAGCACGGTTCGTCCATCAGGAGCACCTTCGGCTTGATCGCCAGCGCTCGTGCAATACAGAGCCGCTGCTGCTGGCCGCCCGACAGGCCACCACCCGGTTGACGCAGGCGATCCTTCACCTCGTTCCACAGACCGGCCTTGCCCAAACACGACTCGACGAGCGCATCCTTCTCGGCCGTCGATGCCTTCGTGCCGGTCAGGCGAAGGCTGGCGACCACGTTGTCGTAGATCGACATCGCCGGGAACGGGTTCGGCTTCTGGAAGACCATCCCTATCTCACGTCGGGCGTCGGTGAGCTTGCGCGTCGGGGAGTAGATGTCATCGCCGTCGAGGAGAACCTCGCCGGCGAGCGCCGCCGACGGGATCATCTCGTGCATCCGGTTGAGGATCCGCAGGAAGGTCGACTTGCCGCACCCCGACGGACCGATCAACGAGGTGACGTGCCCGGCAGGCATGTCGAGCGACACCCGGTCGAGCACGTTATGGCTGCCGAACCACGCCGAGACGTTCCTCGCCTCGATCCCGGTGAGATCGTCAGAGCCACCACGCATCGGCTCGACGGACACTTCGGTCGTGCGTTCAATGGCATTTATCAAGACCGGCGACGGCTCGGCGACGTTGATCACCACAGGTGGGGCAATCAACAACGACGGAGGCGACCACATGTCGCCGGCGCCGTCCGAATCGTCGAGTTCGGACGGGTCCGATCCGTGTCCGTTCGATGCCGGGGTCTGACCCTCGAGGATCGGACGTTGTTGCTCGATGGAGCGCGGGCCGCCGGACGAGGCAAGCAACGAACGGAACTCGTCGACCCGGTCGATCGGGACCGACACTCCGAAGTCGGCGATCCCGGGCACGACGAGAACCGTCCAGGGCTCGTCGGCGCCGTGGATCACCGCCGT
>JANOEM010000023.1:0-5688 GCA_031413195.1 Actinomycetes bacterium | reverse complement strand
GTGCGGCTGTGCATCCTGATCTGCATCCTGTTGGTGTGGATGGCTGAGTCCTTGGACCTCGACGTGTTGCTCGGCGCCTTCGCCGCCGGAATGATCGCCCGTGTCTTCCTGACCACGAACTCGGAGTCCGAGCTCGTGGCCGCGGAACAGGGGGACAGCCGCGATCATGGACAGATCGACCACCGGCAGGAGGTCCAGACCCGACTCGAATCGCTCGGCTTCGGGTTCTTCATTCCGTTGTTCTTCGTGGTCAGTGGTGTGAGGTTCAACCTTGAAGCGTTCAGCGAGATCGGCACGATCGCAAAAGTGCCGATGTTCCTCGGGCTCATGTTGGTGGTCCGCGGTTTGCCGGCGCTGCTCTACCGGCGAGACCTGCCGCGCAACGATGTGGTCGCGCAGGGCCTGTTCCAGGCTGCCGGGCTTCCGCTGATCGTGGTGATCACCGGCCTTGGTGTTTCGGAGGGTTTGATGCGCTCCGACAACGCAGCGGCGCTCGTCGGCGCCGGCCTGTTGTCGGTCGTGGTCCTGCCGATCGCCGCGTTGGCCTCGCATTCGCGATCTGCGCAACCTGTCGGCAAGGCCATCGAGGTTTCCGACGCTACAGGTCCTTGACCAGGCGCAATGCGTCGTAGATGGCAGCGTGGATGTTGCGACTGGACACGGCGTCGCCGATCCGGAAAAGCTGGAAGGTGCCCCGTTCGTTGCGTCGCAGCGACTGTGCCCGACCGTCGATCAGTGCCCCGTAGTCGACCGCGCCGAGGTTCGTCGACAGCGGCTTGAGCTCGAAGTACAGATCGGCGTTGGCGGCGGTGCCGTGATCTGCGATCACCCAATCGACATGGCGAACGCTGCGGTGATCCGATTGGTCGCTGCCGATCTCGACGCAGAGGCGTCCCGATTCGGGGCGAACGGACCGAACTCGCTGGTTCAAGGTGATGCGGGTGTCCGTCTCGTTGAAGACACGGGCGTACGGAACGTGGTTCATCCCTCCGACTTCGACTCCGAGCATCCGTTCGGGCGTGACGATCTCCAACCTCGCCCCGGACCGGGCGATCAGCTCGGCCGCTGACATTGCCGAATGACTGCCGTTGTCGTCGTAGAACAACACGTCGCCGGTGGGGGTGACGTCACCACCGAGGACATCCCAACTCGAAGCGACCCGGTCGATGCCGAGCTCGAGGTCGGGAAGCTGGGCCAGCCCGCCCGTCGCGACGATCACCACGTCCGGCATCTCGGCGACGACGTCGGCGGTTTCTGCGTAGGAGTCGTAGCGAACCTCGACACCCAATCGGGCGAGCTCGGATTCACGCCACTCGATGATGCCGAGCAGGTCACGACGCCGAGGGTTGCGCGCGGCGAGTCGGATCTGCCCACCCGCCCAAGGCATCGCTTCCAGGACGACCACATCGTGGCCCCGTTCGCCGGCGACGCGCGCTGCCTCGAGGCCGGCAGGACCGGCCCCGACGACCAGGATCCGTCGCGGCTGACCGACCCGGTCGAATTCGTGCGGCATGGTCGCCTCACGACTGGTGGCCGCGTTGTGGATGCACAGCGCCTCGCCCGCTTCGTAGATGCGATCGAGGCAGTACGTAGCGCCGACGCACGGACGAATCTCCGCCTCGCGACCCTCGGTGATCTTGCGGACGATGTGGGGATCGGCGAGGTGTGCTCTGGTCATACCGACCAGGTCGAGCTTGCCCTCGCGAATCGCGTGGCGGGCCGTGGCCACGTCGTCGATCTTCGACGCATGCAGCACTGGTAAGGCAGTGCGTTCGCGCACGAGCCCGGCGAAGTCGAGATGTGGCGCAGATGGCATGCCGTGGATCGGGATCACATCGGTGAGCGTCGTGTCGGTCGCGATGTGGCCGCGGATGACGTTGACGAAGTCGATCAATCCGGCTTGTTCGAAACTCGCGACGATTTCGAAACCGGTCGCTGCGTCGATACCTCCTGGCAGGGTCTCGTCCACCGCCATCCGCAGCCCGACGATGAAGTCCGGCCCGACCCGGTCGCGGATCGCCTGCAGGGCTCGCCGGGCGAAGCGCAATCGGTTGTCGAGTGTGCCTCCGTATTCGTCCGCACGGTGGTTGGTGAGCGGTGACCAGAACTGATCGAGGAGGTGTCCGTAGGCCTCGAGCTCGATGCCATCCATACCACCGGCCTGCATCCGCTCGGCGGCGTCCGCGTAGTGCCCGACGATCCGCTCGATGTCCCACTCCTCGGCTTCTTTCGGGATCGAACGGTGCGCCGGTTCGCGCAGTGACGACGGTGCCAGCACGGGCAGCCAATCGTCCTGGGCCCATCCGGTGCGCCGGCCGAGATGGGTGAGTTGGATCATCGCGGCCGCACCGTGTTCGTGGATGGAATCGGTGAGCTGTCGGATCCATGCCACGATTGCGTCGTCGTAGGCGTGCAGGTTGCCGAACGCAGGCGGGCTGTCCGGACTGACCACCGCGCCCCCGGCGGTCATCGTGAGTGCGATTCCTCCCCTGGCCTTTTCGACGTGATAGCGCCGGTAGCGATCTGTCGGCATGCCGTTGTCGCCGTATGCCGGTTCGTGCGACGACGAGAAGATCCGATTGCGCAGGTGCAGGTGCTTCAGCGTGAACGGTTGCAGCAGAGGATCGTCCATCTTCACCATCTCAGTCGGTCTCGACGAGGTTGTCTTGGTCGAACACCGTATGACGTTGGCGAAGTTCGTACAACTGTGCCGGGAATGGTGCAGAATCTGGATATGGACGCAAGGTCGACAGCGACAACCGGCGAACGAATGAAGTCGATGTTGACGGCTCGCCGGCCCGCTCATTCGCTGGAGCGCGAGTTCTATGTCGACGCCTCTTTCCACCAGATTGACCTCGAGCAGATCTGGTATCGCGAGTGGGTGTTCATCGGCCACGCGGTCGAGATCGGTGTACCGGGCGACTATTTGACGGTCGTGCTCGGTGACTACAACCTGATCGTCATCCGCGGGTCCGACGGCGTTGTCCGCGCCCTGCACAACGTTTGCCGGCATCGCGGATCGATCTTGTGCGAGGAGGCCACGGGGTCCGTTCGACGGCGCATCGTGTGCCCGTATCACCAGTGGGCTTACGAGCTCGACGGCAGGCTCGACCGGGCGCGCAAGACCGAGCCTGATTTCGATCCGGGTGAACACGGGTTGGCAAGTGCCCGATGCGAGATCGTGAGCGGGATGATCTTCGTCTCGGTGGCCGAGGCTCCGCGAGACTTCGAACCGTTCAAGGCGTTGATCGAGCCGTACCTTGCGTCGTTCGATCTCTCCAACGCAAAGGTCGCATGCTCGTCGACGATCATCGAGCACGGCAACTGGAAGTTGGTGATGGAGAACAACCGAGAGTGCTTCCACTGCAAGTCGGCGCACCCGGAGTTGTGCGTGACCTTCCCGGAAGAGCCGTTGCATTCCGGCGGTGGGTCCGGCGAGGCGCTGCGCGCCCTGACCGACATGGTCGACGAATGCGAGGCGATCGGGCTGCCGAGCCGGTTCTCGTCGTCGCCCGACATGCAGTACCGGGCGATGCGGATGCCATTGCTCGGAGACGCCCGGTCGATGACTCACGATGGACTTCCGGCAGTCTCGCGGCGTTTCGGATCGTTGCCCGCCGACAACATCGGCGACGTGCTCGTGTACCACTACCCGTCGACCTGGAACCACTTCATGGCGGACCATGCCGTCACGTTCCGGATGTTGCCGCTCGGCCCGACGTCCACCGAACTCGTCACCAACTGGCTTGTACCTGCCGACGCGGTCGAAGGTGTCGACTACGACGTGGAGTCTCTCACCAGTGTGTGGCGGATGACCAACGCTCAGGACACCGCGCTGGTCGAGCGAACGCAGCGCGGGGTCAACTCGCCGGCGTTTCGACCAGGTCCGTACTCACCGGACGAAGAGGACGGCGTGATCCAGTTCGTCGATTGGTACAGCGACGGGCTACTCGCCGGCCTCAAGGCGTGACGACCAGGGGCGCAACCATCCCCTGCTCGACATGGCCGATGATGTCGCAGTACAACTCGTAGGTGCCCGGTGCGAGAAAGCCGAGGTCCAGCGTTCTTGTCTCGCCGGTGTTGATGATGTTGCTGATCGGGCCGCGTCTGACACCGACGTTGTGCGGGAGTACACCGATGTTGGTCGCTTCGAGACGCACCTCACCCGTCGGCACGACGAGGTTGCCGTTGATGAAGTAATCACCCAGGGAGACGTCGATGACCGCTCCGACGAACGCAGGTTCGGCGGATTCGTCGCCACTGACGGCTACGACGATCCCGACGACGGCACCGACGAGTACGAGAGCAACAGCGACTGCGATCAGGCGGTTGCGGGTTCGTGCCTTTTGCTGGCGATAGCGCTCTGCGCGACGAGAGTTGGGTTCGGCCGAGGCCTTCTCGCCGGTCTTCTCGCTGGTCTTCGAAGGTCCCACCATTGCTCCTGTCGTCGGTCTTTGTGCCGCGAGCATCGTGGCCTGGTGATCGAACTCCCGCCAGGGGAAAACGTCCCGAACGAGCGTCGCGGCGCATTCGGACCTGACATCCTGTGGTGGTGAGCCTGCGCGACACCGAACCGATCGAGTGGGTGCTTGCGTGCGAGGAGATCCGCCAACTCGCGTCGCGTTATGCCATCTCGATCGGCCACCGTGACCTCGACGCCCTGGTCGCACTGTTCGTGACCGATGTCCGTGTCGGACGGGATCTCGTGGGGCGGGAAGCCTTGAAGGCGAGCTTCGCGGATCAACTCGACGACGCCCATCGAACCATTCTGCATGTGACCAATCATCTGATCGATGTGTCCGACAGCGACCACGCGACGGGCATCGTCGGCACTCGCGGTGAGATCGAACGTGATGACGAGTGGGTGATCCAGGTGATCGAGTACCACGACACGTACGAGCGACGCGACGGACATTGGCTGTTCGTTCGGCGGCGCCACTACCTGTGGTATGGCGCCGACATGCTGACTCGTCCGAACCTGCTTGCCGATGCCGACTGGCCGACGAACCAGATTGGAAAGGGCGTTTTGCCCGAGATCATGCCGAGCTGGCAGGCACATCGTCAGCAACAGGCACATCAGCAGCAGCAGCAGTGAGCAACGCAAACGCAATCGCTGCCGCATGACCGACGTTGAGCGAGTCGACGTCGATGCGCTGGGGAATGCGCACCGGCTCTGTGGAGGCAAGTGTTGCGTGAGTCAGGCCGGGGCCCTCCGCGCCGAGCAGGATCGCGACGCGATCATCTGCTGAGCGGGTGATGGTGTGGATCGACGCTGCGGTGGCCGAAGGCGTCAAGGACAGCATTCGAAAGCCGGAGGCGGCGATGCGCCGGAGATCGTCTTCCCATGATGTTGAACGTACGGTCGGCAAGAACAGGATCTCACCCATCGAGACCCGCACGGTACGGCGATAGAAGGGGTCGGTGCACGTCGGGTCGAGCACCAATGCATCGATGCCGAGCGCGCGAGCAGACCTTGCGATCGCGCCGAGGTTTTCGGCGTCGTTGTGTGCCTCGAGCACCGCGATCGTTCGACTCGTTCGCAGGACATCGTCCAGCGTGTGCAGGGTGCTGCGGTTGGCCGACGCAACCGCACCCCGATGCAGATCGAACCCGGCGACGCGAGCGAGCACCTCCCGATCGGCGACGTACACCGGGCACGACACGGTCCTCAGGTGTGGCTCGAGTCGC
>JANOEM010000022.1:0-3622 GCA_031413195.1 Actinomycetes bacterium | reverse complement strand
AGCATCCCGGTGAAGCACACGACCCCGTGGACCCGGGTCGCTCGCAGCGTGTCTGGGAGGGTTGGGGTGCCGACGAGTTCGAGTGCTGTGTCGACGCCGTCGGGGATGATGCTGCGGGCTTGGTCGGCGATGTTGCCGTCGTCGATGAGGACGTGGTCGACACCGATCTGGCGGAGGGCATCGGTGCGGTCGGGGTTGCGGGTGGTGGAGAGCACGGTCATGCCGAGTCGTTTGGCGAGCACTGCGGTCGCCATCCCGATTGACGACGTGCCGCCGCGGATGAGGATCGACTGGCCGGGTCGGGCGTCGAGTCCGATCGTGAGGGAGCCGTTCGAGGTCTGGAGCATCTCGGGCACCGCTCCGAGCGTCGCCCAGTCGAGGCTGCTCGTGAACGGCACGACCTGCCGGACGGGAACACAGGTGTATTCGGCGTACCCGCCGTCGTAGGTGCGGCCCATGCCACCCATCAACGCCGCGACCTGTTGACCGACCGTGTACTCGCCTCCAGGGCACGCGGCGACGGTGCCGGTGGCTTCGATGCCCAGGACGCGAGGAAACGTGACTCCGTCAGCGAGACCGAGGCGGGTGTGGAGCTCGGAGCGGTTCAGGCCGAACGCCTCGACCTTGATCAACACCTCACCAGCTCGTGGTGTCGGGATCGGGAGTTCGCGGACGTGGAGCGCGTCGGGTGGGCCGGGGGCGTCAAGTACGACGGCTCGCATCGTGGTCGGGATCGTCACCATGGTCAGGCGCTCCTTCGTTGCTCGTTGACGTGGGCGCGTAGCCTGTGGACTGTTGCGGTGAATCGTTGCAGCTCGCTCGTCGACAAGCCGTCACCGAGCCTCATGCCGACCTCGTCGGTGAACGTGCGCCGCGCCGCGGTGAGCAGTCGTCGCCCCGACCGGGTCAGCCTGATCGTCGAGGAGCGGCCGCGGGATACGGATCTGCTTACCAACACGATCAGCACACAAACCCTCGACACCGTTGGACGCGAGGAACTTGCGGGCCTCCCGATACGCGATCGTGCGCCCGATACGCAACACCGCGGCTGCTTCCTCGACAGTGAGGAAGTCCGGCGGACCCATCCGATGACTTTCAGGTTTGTTCGTCATAGCACCTCACCAACACATGCCTCTCGAACACGGATTTCGTGACGACCCATCAACAACAACGGGCAGGCAGGCCGCTGAATGGGTGAAACAAATCGCGATGCTCAAGCGTTGTCCACACGGATACAGAGGGAGTTCGAGCCAAGGAGCAGCGCCCGACACCAAGGAATCGGCGCTTGACGCCCGGCGTACAATCACGCCATGGCGCGTGCTTCGATGCCCGCTGCCACCAGGTTGCCCGACCCCACCGCCGGCGAACCGGTGGCTGAGATCCACCCCTCGTGCTCAGCCCCCGAGGCGCACCAAACATCGCCGGACCGGACGGCAAGCGCAAGCAGCTGAAGCGCCGGGGATTCGACACCAAAAAGGCGGCCCAGGTTGCTCTCACAGAGCTGCAGGCCGACAAGCAGCGCAGCATGTTTGTCGCTCCCCTCCGGGCGACGCTTGGTCAGTTCCGGCTTGACGAGTGGCTGCCGGCGCGACGCGTCACGCTGCGACCCTCGACTGCTGCGAGTTACGAGCAACTGATCCGCAATTACGTGCTGCCCACGATCGGCGGCATACGCCTCCAGACCCTCGATGGTTCGACCCTGAATCGCCTCTACGGAGAGTTGCTGACGACCGGCCGCACGACGTCGCGACGCAACGCCGGTGCCGGATTGTCGGTCAAGACGGTCCGGAACCTGCACGGTGTACTCGCCCGAGCATTCCGTGACGGCGTCCGATGGGGGCATCTGCAACGCAACCCGTGTGACGCGGCGGATCCGCCGAAGGGTGCCAGCCCCGAGATGAAGGTGTGGTCAGCTGACGAGTTGCGCGCGTTCTCGGCCTCGGTCGCATCCCATCGATGGGCGGGCGTGTGGTCGCTGATCGCCACGACAGGGATGCGTCGTGGCGAAGTACTCGGCCTGCGATGGTCAGACGTTGACCTCGACGGCGGTGCGGTGACGATTCGCTCGACCCGTATTCGGTACGGGACGACCATCACGACCTCGACTCCGAAGACGGCCCGTGGCAACAGAACGATTGCGATCGGTCCGGCAACCGCGGCCGCACTGCGGGCGTGGAAACGCAAACAGAACGCCGATCGTCTCTTGGCCGGCGGATCGTGGGCGGATCGCGGTGGTCTGATCGTGACGAACGTCGATGGCTCGCCACCGAACCCCGAGGCCTTCTCGAACCTCTTCGTCGATCTCGCCAAGCGTGCCGAGTTGCCCTCAATCCGGTTGCACGATCTTCGGCACAGCTATGCGACGGCTGCTCTCGCCAGCGGAGTGCCGGTGAAGGTCGTGTCGCAACGGGTCGGCCACGCCGACGTTGGGGTCACCTTGAAGGTGTACGCCCATGTGCTGCCCGGTGACGACGAGGACGCCGCTTTGCGGGCAGACTCACTGTTGGCAACGTGACGTCGGATGGCTTCGGAGCTTTCATCGCACGATCTAACGCATCCGGTGAACGCCGGCGTCGGTGTTGGGCACCTAGGCTCACGATGCAAGGAGGTGCAGAGATGTCGGATGTGGACAAACCATCATGGTGGCGATCAGCGACGCCTCCGCTGAGCTGGCCGACCTCAGGCGGGAAGTGGCGTGGGCGTGTCACGCTGCCCGAGCACCTTTCATGGTCCGGTCCGAGTTCGACCTTTGATCTCGACGACCCTGCGGAACTGCGGGTTGTATACGCGACAGTGCTGCGCGAGGGTTCGCAGGACGACGTCCGCGAGTGGATTCATCAGGAGACGCTGCTGGCCATCTGGGACTCGTTGTGGTTGCCGCCGGCCGTGCACGAGGCATGGGACGGTTGGATTCGAGAACATCTCGTTCATGTCGCTGTCTGAACTGCAGCAACGAGTTGCATCGTTGGACTTCTCGCTCGCCGAGGCCGATGGGTTCGCTCTGGCCGGAGGTGGCGCGCTGATCGCTCACGATGTGGTCGATCGCACGACGCGTGATCTCGACTGCTTCGGTCCATCCCGGGACGCAGTCGATCGGCTCTGGCCGGCGATCCGCGACAGCCTGTTCAACGCGGGCCTCCGCGTCGATGTGCACCAGTCCGATCACGGGTTCGCCAAGTTGTCGGTGACCGACATCTCAACCGGGGAGACCACGCAGGTCGACGTCGGGTTCGATCCGGCGGCACACGCGTCGGTCGCCATGTCGATCGGCTCAGTACGAGCCCTGGACGATTTGGCCGGCGACAAGCTCCTCGCGTTGTTCGGCAGAGCCGCGCCAAGGGACTTCGTCGACGTGCATGCGCTGCGCGCACGCTTTGCCCGCCGAACGCTCGAGTCGCTCGCGGTCGCGAAGGATCTCGGCTTCAACCTTGCTGTTCTGCGCGATGCGTTCGGCGTGCTCGACGATCTGCCGCGGTCGGCATTCGAGGTGGACGACGCCACGTTCGCGCTCATACGAGCCGAGTTTCACAGTTGGCGCGACGAGATCGGGACCGACGGAACTCTTCCGCCGTGACCATTCTGTGACCAATCGGCGGATTTCTCCGACAGAAATAGCCTCTGA
>JANOEM010000021.1:0-14699 GCA_031413195.1 Actinomycetes bacterium | reverse complement strand
CAAACGGTGCACTCGACGCAGAAGCCCCGGTCTCGGTCGTTCCCGAGCATGGCAGCGGGTTCCCGGGCCGGCCCGGTCTCGCGGGGCATCGTCGACGCGGTGTCTCGTGGTCGCCCCGTTTCAGCTACACGTCGCACACGTTTGTGGGCAACTCCGTGACGGTGGTTGCCACCGACCCGATCGCGGAACTCGTGCTCACCACGATCATCGAACTCGGCGACTCCCTGTCGATTCGGCTGCAGCTGACCAACAACAGCGCGACGGAGCGCTACCTACTCGAACGGCTCGACGTGACACTGCCCGTCCCGGCACAGGCACGCGAGTTGATCCAGTTCACGGGCCGCTGGACCCGCGAACTGCACCCCTATCGCACCCCGTTCGACCGGGGCGCCGTGATCGCCGAGAACCGTTCGGGACGCACGTCGCACGAACACATTCCACTCGTCTTCGCAGGTACGAAGTCGTTCGGCGAGTGGAACGGAGAGGTGTGGGGGGCACATCTGGCCTGGAGCGCCAACAACCGTCTGGTGGCAGAGGTCCTCCCCGATGGACGCCGGTACCTGCAGCTCGGCGAGTTGTTGCACCCCGGAGAGATGTCGCTCCAACCCGGCGAGAGCTACTCGGCGCCAGAGGTGATCGCGACTTACTCCCCGTCCGGGCTCACGGAAGCATCGTGGGGATTCCATCGGACCGTGCGGGCGCATGAACGATTCACGAAGCCGCGCCCGGTGCTGCTGAACACCTGGGAAGCGGTTTACTTCGATCACGACGCCGAACGGCTCGTAAGCCTGGCCGACGCCGCGGCATCGATCGGGATCGAGCGGTTCGTGCTCGACGACGGCTGGTTCGGGTCCCGCCGCGACGACACGAGCGGGCTCGGTGATTGGTGGGTATCGGGCGATGTTCATCCGGCTGGTCTCGCGCCGTTGATTCACCACGTGCGCGACTTGGGGATGGAATTCGGTCTCTGGGTCGAGCCGGAGATGATCAATCCCGACAGCGACCTGTATCGTGCCCACCCCGATTGGGCGCTCGTCACACCCGGGTATGAACCTGTGCTCGGGCGTAACCAACTGGTGCTCGACATCGGCCATCCCGGCGCGTACGAACACATCCTCGCTGCGATGGACGCACTGTTGGCCGACCACGACATCGCCTACCTGAAGTGGGACATGAACCGCGCCCACACCCAGGGCAGCGGTTCTCATGGCGCGGCCGGCACCCATGAGCAGACACTCGCGCTGTACCGGTTACTGGACGAGTTGCGTCGTCGTCATCCGAACGTCGAGATCGAGAGCTGCTCGTCGGGCGGAGGAAGAATCGACCACGAGATCCTGCGGCGCACGGACCGTGTCTGGACGAGCGATTGCAACGACGCACTCGAACGCCAGACCATCCAGCGCGGGGCGTCGATGTTCATCCCGCCGGAGGTCATGGGCGCTCACATCGGGCCGACGCGCAGCCACACCACCGGACGCCGTCATTCACTCGGGTTTCGGGCAGCGACTGCGTTGTTCGGACATCTCGGCGTGGAGTGGAACGTGCTCGAGCTGAACGACGACGAACGCGCGGCTCTGGCCGAGATCATCGCGATCCACAAACGGTTCCGCACGTTGTTGCACACGGGCGATGTGGTCCGGTTCGACTCGCTCGACGATGCGACCATCGCGCATGGCGTGTACTCGGCCGAGCGGACCGAGGGCCTCGTTGCAGTCGCCAGAACAGCGACCTCGATGGCACTCGTGCCGGCCCCGGTCATCCTCGCCGGGCTTCACCCGGACACCCTGTATCGGATCAGCAGGGTGCGGTTGCCGGACGATCGCGAGGAACGCGCCTCGGCCCGCACGTGGCCGTCGTGGTTGCGAGACGGACTCGAGATGACCGGTCACGAGTTGAAGATCTTCGGCCTGCAGTTGCCTGTGATGAACCCCGAGTCCGCGATCCTGGTCCATATCGAGGCTGTCTGAGACCGCTTCTGCCCCTAGCCTTGCGATGTGTCTGAACGGATAACTGCCGCAGATGTCGTCAAGGTCGCGAAGTTGGCCCGACTCGACATCACCCCCGAGAACCTCGAACGAACCACGGCTCAGCTCGCTGGCATGTTGGAACACTTCGCCGACATTGATGCACTCGATCTCGACGACATCCAACCAATGACGCAGCCCTACCCGTTGACCAACGTGTTCCGCGAGGACATCGTGGTTATCGGCCTCGACCGTGACGAAGTGCTGGCCGCGGCGCCAGCAGCAGAGGACGGGCGCTTCCGCGTGCCGCCGATCTTCGGGCTCGAAGGATGAGCGACTCCACCCGCTCCTCCTCCAATTCCGCGTACTCCTCCGCAGCGGCGATGCCGGCCGGAGACATCGCTGCAGGTGTTCGCGGCGGGACCCTCAGGGCAACCGACGTCTTGGAGCAGCACCTCTTGCGGATCCGAGAACACGAAGGCGAGGTTCATGCGTTCAACCTCGTGCTCGCTGATCACGCTCGCGCGAATGCGGCTCAGATCGACGCCGACGTCGCTGCAGGAATCGATCCGGGTCCGCTCGCCGGCGTTCCGATCGCGCTCAAGGACAACATGTGCACGCGTGGCATTCCGACCACCTGTTCGTCGAAGATCCTGCAGGGTTGGAAGCCACCGTACGACGCCACCGTCGTCACCAAGTTGGCGGCAGCCGGTGCAGTACTGGTCGGCAAGACCAACCTCGACGAATTCGCGATGGGTTCGAGCACCGAGAACAGTGCCTTTGGGCCGACCCGCAACCCGCTCGACCTGAGCCGGGTGCCCGGTGGATCGAGTGGCGGCAGTGCGGCAGCAGTCGCGGCGGGCTTCGCCACGGTCAGCCTCGGCAGCGACACCGGCGGATCCATCCGTCAACCCGCGGCGTTGTGCGGTGTGGTCGGCGTCAAGCCGACGTACGGATACGTCAGTCGCTACGGACTGGTGGCGTTCGCGAGCTCGCTCGACCAGATCGGTCCGTTCACCGGCAACGTCCGCGATGCTGCGTTGTTGATGGACGTCATCGGCGGCCACGATGCCATGGACTCGACCAGCATCCCTGAGCCACAACCCTCCCTGCTCGAGGCGATCGAACACGGCGTCGAAGGTTTGCGGGTCGGCCGGATCACCGACCTGCCCCAGGGTGCCGACCCCGACGTCGCCGAACAGCTCGAGCGGGCATTCGATGCGTTGCAGGCGGCGGGCGCCGAGATCGTTGATGTCCAAGTTCCAGCGTTCGGATATGGGCTGACCGCGTACTACCTGATCGCTCCCTCGGAGGCGAGTAGCAACCTCGCTCGTTACGACGGCGTGCGATACGGACTGCGCGTCGACGCCCCGGACACGAACACGATGTACTCGGCGACGCGCGAAGCCGGTTTCGGCGAAGAGGTGCAGCGCCGAATCATGCTCGGTACATACGCCCTCAGTGCCGGCTACTACGACGCCTACTACGGCAAGGCGTTGAAAGTGCGCCGGCTCATCGCCGACGACTTCGACAAGGCGTACACCCGCGCCGATGTGTTGCTCACCCCAACGGCTCCGAGCGTCGCCTTCGAATTCGGGTCGAAGGGTGATGATCCGCTCGCGATGTACCTGTGCGACGTGTACACGATCCCGACCAACCTCGCCGGGCACCCGGCGATGAGCGTCCCGTTCGGCACCGGTCAATTCGGCCTGCCGGTCGGCGTCCAGATCCTCGCCGGCACCCTCGGCGAGCCACGCATGTTCCGGGCGGCAGCGGCGCTCGAACGAGCGGCACAGGCGGCCACGAACAATCCCCAGGAGAGTGCAGCGTGAGCGAGGTCTACACAGCCGGCCCGGCCACCGGTGACGAGATTCTGATCGACGGCTACGAGTTGGTCGTCGGTCTCGAGGTGCACGTCGAGCTCGCGACGGCGACGAAGTTGTTCAGCGCGAGCGCAAACCGTTTCGGTGACGAGCCGAACACCAATATCGATCCCGTCACGCTCGGGCTGCCCGGCGCCCTGCCGGTTCTCAACCGGCACGCCGTCGAGCTCGCGATGCGCATCGGTACGGCGCTCAACTGCACGATCCAGCCCGGTACGTTTCACCGCAAGAACTACTTCTATCCGGACATGCCGAAGGCATACCAGATCAGCCAGTACGACCAGCCGCTGAACATCGACGGCTACCTCGCCCTTCCCGGAGGCAAGCGGGTCGGCGTCGAACGCGCCCACCTCGAAGAGGACACCGGCAAGAGCACTCACCTCGGCGGTACCGGCGGCCGCATCCATGGCAGCACCCATTCGCTGATCGACTTCAACCGAGCGGGCGTTCCGCTGGTCGAGATCGTCAGCCGTCCCGACATCCGCACGACCGAACAGGCCCGCCAGTACGTCACAGAGTTGCGCGGCGTCCTGCTCGCAGTCGGCGCGAGCGACGCGAAGATGGAAGAGGGCAGCATGCGCTGCGACGCGAACGTCAGCGTGCACAAGCCCGGCGAGCCCTACGGCACCCGGTGCGAGATCAAGAACGTCAACAGCATCCGGTCGCTGGGCAAGGCCATCGAGTACGAGGCGCGGCGTCAGATCGACATGATCACCAACGGCGAGACGGTTCGCCAGGAGACTCGGCATTGGGACGAGAACGACGGTCGTACCCACACGTTGCGAGTGAAAGAGGACGCCGACGACTACCGCTACTTCCTCGAGCCAGACCTGGTCCCGTTGGCGCCATCAGCAGAGTGGATCCAGGCGGTCCGTGATTCGATGCCGATGCTGCCCGGCGCGCGCCGCTCCCGCATCGCCGAGGCGACTGGCGTGGCCGCCGACAGCGAGGCAGCGATGGTGGTCGTCGAGCGCGGCCAGGATGACTACGTCCTCGCCGTTGCGGCCGCCGGCGGCGACGCGTCCCGTGCTTTGATCCATGTCAAGGAAGCCTTCGCCGACGAGGGCACCACTCCCCCGGTTCCGCCAGCCGATCTGGCAGCGCTCACGAACCTCGAGACCAGCGGCGCGGTCACTGCGACCCAAGCGAAAGCAATCCTTGCCGAGATCGTGACCAACGGCGGCGGTGACGCAGCCGCGATCGCAAAGACGAAAGGATTCGAGGCGATGGACACCAGCGCACTCGAAGCAATGGTGGATCAGGTCATCGCCGACAATGCCGGCGCGTGGGCGAAATACTGCGCAGGCGAGGACAAGGCAATGGGCGCGCTCGTCGGCGCAGCGATGAAAGCCAGCCAAGGCAAGGCCGACGGCAAGCTCGTCACCGCGCTGCTGCAAGCGCGACGGGCCTGACCGCGCCTGACGCGCCTGTCACTCCGGTTGATTCAACTCGACCACATTTCCCGAGGGATCCTGCACGAAGGCCTGATGGCCTGCGCCGACGACGTGGGCCGATCGTCGCGCGCTGACACCATGTCGATCGAGTTCCTCGATCCATGCGTCGAGATCGTCGACGATCAGCGCGAAGTGATTCGTGATCCCCGGCGGGGTGATTTCGGTGCCGATCAGGTGGACCTGTTGACCACCCACCTGCAGCCAGGCACCAGGAATGCCGAAGTCGGGTCGGTTGGGATCGACGACCAATCCGAGCCATTCGTAGAACTTGATGGACGCATCGAGATCTCGCACACCGATCGACACATGGGAGACCCCGCTGATCTTCACAACTCACCCGCCGCAACGAGCTCGATCGCCCGCCGACACGTTCGATGGAACGCGTCCACCGCCATGTGCAGGTGCTCATCCGGCGTGTCTTCTTCCTTGGTGTGGCTGAGGCCGGCGATGGAGGACGAGAAGATCATCACGGTCGGCACTTCTCTGGCCATCTCGCTCGCATCATGGAGGGCGCCGCTCGGCAGATCGACATCGTGTCCCTCGACCTCGCGCACGCTCTGGCGCGCCGCATCAAGCAACTTCGGGTGGAAGGGCATCGGCGGGATCCGAAAGATGTGTTCCATCTCGACCGTGCACCCCTCGGATTCGGCGGCAGCTGTGGCGGCGGCGCGCATCTCGGCGAACATCGTGGCCAGCGACTCTGCGCTGATATGGCGCATGTCCATCGTGACCCGAGTCTCGCCGGGGACGGCTGTCACCACGCCGGGCCAGCACTGAACGTGTCCGGCAGTCGTGACACCGTCGTGGCGACGCCCGATCTCGTTGAGCGCGATCGCGAATCGTGATGCGGCGACGAAACTGTCGCGGCGCATCTCCATCGGCATCGTTCCGCTGTGGGCAGCCTGGCCGATGAAGATCAGGCGCTCACGCTCGATGCCCTTGGTGCCGGTGACGGCGCAGATGCCGAGCCCCTTCGACTCGAGCACCGGACCCTGCTCGATGTGAACTTCGAGATACGCCTTCACGTTGCCGAGTCGGATGCGTGCGCCATCAATGGTGTCCAGATCTATGCCATGCTCACCGATCACATCGGGAAGACGATGACCGTCCTTGTCGACCAGCAACGCCGCCGCCTCGGTGTCGAGCGAGCCGACCACGGCGGCCGAACCGAACAAACTGCGACCGAACCGGGCGCCCTCCTCGTCGGCCCAATCGACCACCGCGACGGTGACCGGCGGGGTGCCTTCAGCGGCCAAGGCACGGATCAGTTCGACACCTGCCATGACCCCGAGCGCGCCGTCGAGCCAGCCACCCTTGGGCACACTGTCGAGATGCGACCCGACAACCACCGTGTCGGCGCTCGCACCACGGAGGTAGGCCCACAGGTTGCCGGCTTCGTCCGTTTCGACGTCGACGGGCAACGTGGCCAGCGATTCACGGAACAGGGTGCGAGCTGCCACCCAGTCCGGTGTCCAACACAACCGCCGGCTGCCCTCCGGTCCGCCCGTTCGGTCGGCGAGGGCGCGGAGGTCTGACACCACACGCGCCGGATCGTACGTACTGGATTGAACGTTCGTCATGAATCGAAACTACTCCCGGGAACACCCGGTGCGCATGGCAAACTCATCGCCATGAGCATCGAAGTACGCGCCCCGACTGATGGCGAGTGGCCCATGATCTGCCATGCCGATGGACGTGCGTTCGGTAACGCATACACGGCCGAGGAGATCGACCAGATTCGCCCGATGCACGATCTGAGCCGATTTCGGGTGGCATTCGATGACGGAGAGGTCGTGGCGGTAGCCGGGTCGTACGCATTGGACGTCACCCTGCCGGGTGGCACGACCATGCCGATGGGAGGCGTGACCTGGGTGTCCACCGCAGCGACCCATCGCCGCCGGGGGCTGATGCGCCAAGTCGTCGAGGCGGTTCACGACGACATCGATGCGCGCGGTGAACCAGTCGCGTCGCTCGGTGCCTCCGAGGGCGGCATCTACGAACACCTCGACTACGGAATTGCGACTCGGCAGCGAGTCACCTCGATCGATGCCCAGGCCGCCCGGATGCGGGCCGACCATCTCGCATCGAGCGCGCCTGTGCGATACGTCGATGGCGACGAGGTCGTTCCTCTCGTCGCCGAGATCTGGGACCGGTTCCGGCGGCTCCGCTCGGGCGAGGTCGACCGTTCGTTGCAAGATCACGAGTTCGCGTTCACCATGAGGTTGAAGGAGCGGAACGGAATGAGCCCGGCGTTCTATCTCGCTCATCCGGACGGCGTCGCGGCGTACAGGATCAGGGCGGAATGGAACAACGGCCGGCCACGGCACGCGATGGAGTTGATCGAGTTCTCGGCCGTCACGCCGCAGGCACATTCCGCGCTCTGGCAGACCCTGCTCGGCGTTGATCTCGTCGGCGAGATCACGTCACGAATCCTGCCAGTGGACGATCCGTTGCCGTTCCTGCTCGAGAACCAACGCCTGGTACGAACGGTCGAACTCAACGACGGCGTCTGGGTCAACGTTCGGGACGTCAAGATCGCGTTCGGGAGCCGCACCTACCGGACCGACGATCGGTTGGTGGTCGAAGTCGACGGAAAGCGATGGGCGATCGAAGGAGGTCCCGACGGTGCCGCATGCCGCGCTGTCACGTCGAAGGCAGATCTCGTCACCTCCCAGGCGTGGTTCAGTTCGTTGCTGTACGGCGGCATCTACCCGTCGTCGCTCGTGGCCGGGCGGCGGATGACCGCCCGCAACGACGACATCCTGCGTCGGGCCGACATGTTCTTCACGACGAGCCTCGCCCCTCATTGCCAAACCCATTACTAGCGCCGCGCCGGCAGTTGAACGCACGCTGAGCGAACGCAGGCAGCGAATGTCCAGCCGCTCTGCCGCGACAATCGCTGCCAGCGTCGGCCCGTCGCGTCGTACGCCGGTAAAGTTCGTCAACGATGGCGTCCACCTCGTTTGCCCCCTTCCGCCATCGCGCCTACCTGCTGGTGTGGATCGGGGCGATGGTCTCCAACGTCGGCACCTGGATGGAGACGACGGCGCTCAGCTACTACGTCGCCGATACCTCCAAGGCCGCTTGGTCAGGCGTTGTTGCCGCGGCCGGGTTCCTGCCGACAGCGTTGTTGAGCCCTGTCGGGGGCGCATGGGCGGACCGGTTCGATCGACGCAAGATCCTGATCCTGTCCAACATCTTCTCGGCCATCGTCGCAGCGGTCGTCGCCATCCTTGTCGGAACCGGGCACGCCACGCCGCTGCTGCTCGCCCTGTTCGCACTGCTCGGAGGCTGCGGTCACGCGCTCGGCTTCCCGGCCTTCCAGGCCACCCTTCCGGACCTCGTGCCTCCGGAGGAACTCGTCGCCGCGATCGGTTTGAGCAGCGTGCAGTGGAACCTCGGTCGGATCATCGGGCCGACCGCAGCGGGCCTGGCGATCTGGATCGGCGGCGTTCCGTTTGCGCTGTGGTGCAACGCCGCCAGCTTCCTCGCCGTGATCGTCGCTGTCTCCCTGGCCGACATCCCCAAGGCGATCCGAACCAAGCGCGCGATCATCCAAGCAATGCGCGACGGTATCCACTTCGCCCGCACGAACAGCGCCGTCCGATCGATGGTGCCGCTGATGTTCATGGTCGCGTTGGTCGGTGCACCGTTCATCGGTTTCATCGCCCAGATGGCCACCAAGGTGTTCGGATCGGACCAGTCGGGCACATCACTTCTCGTCACGGCGCAGGGCATCGGCGCGGTCATTGCGGGCGGGTCGATGGGTGCGCTCACGCACCGATTCGGGCTCCGCAGAACAATGGTCGGAGCGGTTGCGGCCCTTGGGCCGATGCTCGTGTTGTACGGCGCTGCGCCGAGCATCGGTCTGGCCGCGATCGCGGTCGCCTTCGCGGGTGGCGCCTACATGGCATGCATCTCCAGCTTCTCCTCGATCACCCAGCAATCAGCTCCTGCCGAACTGCGCGGCAGGGCGATGTCCGTCAACAACTTCATCCTCGGATTCGCCTACCCGCTCGGTCTCTTCATCCAGGGTCCGCTCGCCGACCTGACCTCGTTGCGTGCGGTCACCATCGGCAGCGGAGTGCTGACGTCGGCACTGCTGATCCTCGGGCGGGTGCTCAGACCCCGGCACACCGCGCCAATAGCACTCGCATTGGGCTGACGGAGTTCTTCCGGCTCCTGCTCTTCACGGGGCCGGTCATAGGGTGCGGCGATGGACTTCGAAATCCCGGCAGACATTCAGCAGACACTCGAGCAGTTGGACGACTTCATCGAGCGCGAGATCAAGCCGCTCGAACAGCAGGACGACAACATTCGGTTCTTCGACCATCGTCGAGAGTACTCACGAACCAACTTCGAAGGCGGAGGCGTTCCGACCGAGGATTGGGAGGCGTTGTTGCGCGAGATGCGCCGGCGCGCAGATGCAGCGGGTTGGTTGCGGCTCGCGCTTCCGACCGAGTTCGGGGGCCAGGGCGCGAGCAACCTCAAGATGGCGATCATCCGCGAACACTTCGCATCGAAGGGCCTCGGCCTGCACAACGATCTCCAGAACGAATCAAGCATCGTCGGCAACTTCCCGACCGTATTGATGATGCGTGACTTCGGCACAGCGGAACAGATCGCGGAGTGGATGCCAGGCTTCCTCGACGGGTCGCGGCGGCTGGCGTTCGGGCTGACAGAACCGAACCATGGCAGCGACGCCACGTACATGGAGACCACCGCCGTGAGAGATGGTGACGAGTGGGTCATCAACGGCATGAAGCGTTGGAACAGCGGTCTGCATCACGCAACCCACGACATCATCTTCGCCCGCACCAGCGGGGACCAGGGCGATCCGAAGGGAATCAGCGCGTTCCTGGTTCCTACCGATGCTCCGGGCTTCAAGGTCGAGTTCTTCTGGTGGACCTTCAACATGCCGACGGACCACGCCGAAGTGTCGCTCACCGATGTTCGCGTCGGGCCGGAGGCGTTGTTCGGCCAACCGGATCGCGGGCTCGAACTCGCCCAGCACTTCGTCCACGAGAACCGGATTCGCCAGGCGGCATCGTCGCTCGGCGCAGCGCAGTACTGCATTGACGAAGCCGTCGCCTACGCGAACAGCCGAGTCACCTGGGGCAAGAAGCTGAGCCAGAACCAGGGCATCCAGTTCCCGCTCGTCGAACTGCATTCCGAAGCGGCGATGCTGCGCCAACTGATTCGTTACACGGCCTGGATGCTCGATCGCAAACACCACATGGAGGTCACCCACCTGGTCGCGATGTGCAACTACCGAGCCAACCGGTTGGTGTGCGACGCTGCCGATCGAGCGATGCAGACGTGCGGTGGAGTCGGCTACTCACGCCACATGCCGTTCGAGCACATCTATCGCCATCACCGCCGCTACCGGATCACAGAAGGCGCCGAGGAGATCCAGATGCGCAAGGTCGCCCAGAACCTGTTCGGCTTCGGCCGCAAGTAATCACCCTCACCCAGACCCTCACCCATCGTTCATGTCACCGCCAGCGATCGTTTTTCGTCGCTTGCGGTGACATGAACGTCTGGGGCGGGGTCACTGGCGGCTCGGGGGCTCCACTAGCAGGATGCTGAAAATCGCCTGGTAGGGGGTGGGCGGGCTTCGGGGCTGTGGCGCCTGGTTCGTTGTTCGTTGTTGTTGTCCGCGTTGAAGCGGTGGTCTTGGTCAGCTGGCGTTGTCGAGGTTGGCGATGCGGATGATGTTGTAGGTGGCGCCAGCGAGTAGCCACCAGTGCTGGTTTCGTTCTCGACCTCGGTAGCGGAGCTTGCGGCCGCCGCCGATGGTTTTGATCCACCCGAACGGTTCCTCGATCCGTTTCCGTTTACGCCCGCTCACAACGTGGCCAGGGTGGCGTGTGGTGCGCCCGTCGATCGCGGAACGCCGGTTCTTGGTGTTCTGCGCGACGTGCGGGGTGAACCCCGCAGCGCGGGTGTCAGCAACGAAGTCGGCGGTGTCATAGGCCTTGTCGGCAGCGACCGTGCGGCGCCGTGCACGCTTGGGGAGCCGTTTCAGCATCGTCATCGCCGCAGCCCGTTCGCAGTAGCCGTCGGCTTGGGTGAGTTCCATGTCCACAAGCAGTCCGTTGCGGTTCTCCATCAACGTGTGCCCGGCGAAACACAACGTCGCGGCGGTGTTGCGACTCTTGCGGAACAACCTTGCCTCAGGGTCAGTCGTGGACTGATGCGTGTCGTTCATACGTTTCTGGCCGTGGAAGTTCACTTCCGCGTTGCGGCCCTCGCTCTGCGCTGTCGGATCGGGTTCGGGCGCAACGTCGTCGGGTGGGTCCTTGGGCTGGAAACTCTTGTGCGATGCCCACGCTTCCAACAGGGTCCCATCAACACTGAAGTGGTCCGACGACACATAGTTGCGCAGACGGGCCTGGTCGACAACAACCGCGAAGAACCGGGCAGCGATGTTGTGTTCGAGCAGGCGGGTCTTGTTCTTGGTGAACGTGGTCGGATCGAACGCTGGCTGCGTGATCGCCATGTCCATGAACCACTTGAACAACAAGTCGTAGTTGAGACGCTCACAGAACTGACGCTCCGACCGGATCGAATACAAGCCCATCAGCACACACGCCTTCAACAACGCCTCGGGCGGCACCGACGGCCTGCCACCAGCCGAGTACATCTGGGCGAACTCGCCGTCCAACGCTGCGAGTACCTCATCGACGATCTTGCGGATCCGCCGGATCGGATGACCCGGCGGAATGAACTCATCAGCCGTTGACGACACCATCACCATCGATACCTGAGGATCAGCCTGACCACGCATCCCCAAAGTTTTCCACGCGCCACCCACCAACGCGAGCACCAATCAAAGGTTTTTCAGCACCCTGATAACGGCGCTTATGCCGCGCTGATAGCTACCTTGTGCTTCTCAAGCTCCCTCCTCTGATCCTCAACGGGCGACACCACGACGTGTCAGCTCGCAGGCGATGCCGTCTTGACACCCGCCCGCTTGACCATCAAATCGATCGAGCCCATGCGTCTCGTGGCGCTGTCGACCGAGACGGTTCAGATGCCAAACGCCGAGACCGCGACGTCGACAACCACCAAGCGTGGAATCCTCACCAGATCACCCGCTTCTTCGACGGTTACTGCAAACTTCACGGTCGCCGAGGTAATCCCTGCCGGGTCCGTAATCGAGACGGTCGTCGTGTAGTCACCCGTCTCTAGCGATCCAGCCTCGAACACGATCACGACAATGAGCGTGACGATGTCACCCAGGTTCAGAATCTGAATGCTCTGCCAAGCGCCTCCGAGGACGAACAGCAGGCCGTCGCGCAGCTCCGTACTGTTCGCGAGGGTCAGCAGCGACACGCCGAGGGCGTCGCTAGCGAGTCGGGTGCCATCGCCTGCCAACCCGCCGCGGCCCGCCGGTACCTCGATGAAGAAGTCCTTGGTTGGATCGCCGATCGATGTCGGTTGCCCATCCTGCCCGTCAAACCCGTCGCTGTAGCCACGACCCTCACAACCTTCGTCCTCGCGGGCTCGGCGCACCAACACTCCGGAATCGAGCAGGCCGCGGCCTCGCTGCCGATGCTGGGTAGCGCGTGCCGTTCGAGGAGTGGATCGGCGGACCGGGGATGACACCCATGAACGGTGTTGTTCCGTCGGCCATGGCAGCTTCGTTCTGGGCGCATTTCTGCGCCGCCGACGTGTCATTGTCCAGCTGCTCCGGCGTTGGTGCGGAGCTCGAGGTCGACGGCCAAACCATGCCGCTCCAGATCGAGCAATCCGACCCGCGAGATCTGAGACAAGTTCAGGTGTCGTGGAGCAAGGGCAGCCGACGTACCCGAATTCGGTCGTCGGTGATCACGACGACCGCGCCTGCATCGAGGTCGTCGGCGAGATTCTCGAGGTGATCCAAGATGGTCTGAGCCTGATCAGATGCTTGAGGTGTTCGCCGGCTACGAAACAAGATCACCGATGGCGACCGGACCCGCAGCAACGCCAGAAGTGCTCCGAAGTCGGTGTCACCGGTGACCACGACCCGATGCTGCTCCGCAGCCAACTTCAACAGCGCTTCGTCCTCAGCCCGCTCAAGGCCCAACTCAAGGGTGTGGACCGCGTCATGACCCGCGGCACGCAACAATGCGGCGAGGAGTGGCGAACGATTCTGATCGATCAGGAACTTCACGCCGTGGGCTGAAGCGGGATCTCGCGATCTGCGACAGCGTCTGCGGCGAAGCGCAACGCAGCCGCGACATCTGCGAGCTCAAGCGGCGGAAGCTCCTCGACAACTGCGTCGGGCGTCATCCCGCTCGCGATCATTCCGACAACCGTCGCCACAGGAATACGCAGACCGCGGATGCATGGCACGCCCCCCATCTGCTTCGGGTTGATGGTGATCCGATCCACACGCCAAGCCTACCCACGCCGCCAATCAGTCATAGGGCGAAATCGCTCGGGCGGCAGGGCGGACGCGCTATCTACTGGGCCACCGACCTTCCGCTGCCGCGCCCAGGAACAACGGATCATCGAGAGCCGGGACGCGCCGAACGAGGACGTGTACACCCGGAGCCACCGAGTCCAACCGGCGGTGCAGCTCTCTCAGCGAATCGCCATCCGCCACGACAGCGCCGGTGTCGCCGACAGCGACCCAGCGGCCGCGGTATTCCTCGAGCTCCGGGTCCATGACGTGACAGTACTTTCGGGGTGTGTCACCGATCTCGACGCAATGGCCGTCGAACAAGCACGCGACCTCCTGTCACATCGAAACGGGACACTTGTCGACTCGGATTTACACAGCGACCCCTGCTTGAACCGTTCAGAACTTCGATCGCGACAGGCTGCCGCCGAACCAGCGGCACGGCCACGCCGCCGATCGCTTCCATGTATCGCAGATGTATCAATCTGACGACCGGTTGGTTGACGCGCGTGGCCCTCGTGACGCAATGTCTCCATCGGCGGGGCGAAATACAGTCAACAACACCGCGACCCTCTGCCACGTTGAATCGGACACGGCTCTGAGCCGCGTTCCGAGCCTCTTTTTGAGGCCCGTTTTGTATCGGAGATGTATCAATCCGAAAAGCAGTGCCTGTTCCGCCCCAGTCCGCGTGGTGCTGTCACATTTGCATCAACGCAGTTCAGATGGACCAGGCAACATTTGGTGATACCGCCCAAGACCACAAAAGACCAGGTAGATGGCCTTTTTTCAGATTTGGGAGCAGGGGGTCGGAGGTTCAAATCCTCTCATTCCGACGCTCTGACCTGGTATGACCAGCAAAGTTGATCGCTCGGACCATGTATCCACAATGAATTCATTTCCGAGCACGGGAGACTGAGCACGGGAGACGCCGAGAGGTGACACGTGAGAAGCAACGCTGGCCCACGGGTAGTCCCATCCTGCTTTCTGTGGTGGGTGCCGACCGGTGGCC
>JANOEM010000020.1:0-1847 GCA_031413195.1 Actinomycetes bacterium | reverse complement strand
CTGTGGCGCACTCTGTCCGTGACCCGACAGGAGCACGGCGCAGGTCGACGCGATCACGACCAGGGTCGAGACGACAGCGCGTTTGTTCGTGGGCGTGAGACTCATGACCTCTCCAGACGATAGGAGGCGCGAGGACCTCATTGCTTTCAACAGCCTATCGGGGCTTTCAACAGCCTATCGGGGCTTTCGACTGCTACCTGGGCTCGTCGTCTGCTGCGAGGTCGCCGAGCGCATACTGGAATCCGGCCAGCAGGTGCTCGAGCATTTGCGGGTTCGAGAACACGTCGGGACCGTGGCCGAGGCCGCTGTAGAACACGCGACCCTTGCCCTGACGCCGAATCCAGCTCATGGGAAAGTCCATGTCCTCTTTGCGGACCGCGAGCATGCGGCGCGGCGGACTCGACTTCTCGGCGTCGATCCTCAGCAGCACGTGCAGGCGGTCGCGAAAAACGGGCTCCTGAAGCTGAAACGCCTGGTCGGCAATCTGAAACGCCTTGCCCCCGAACGCGGCGTTGATCGGGTTGCCGGGATCCTCGACCTTCATCGTCATCACTTCGCCATTCCAGGGATGCCCGCCGTTCTCGGTGCCGCCAAGCATGCGGCCGAACTCGGGCCATTGGTCGTACTTCGGATACTGCACGAAGGTCGCGATGGCATCGTGAATGCCGACGAATCCTTTGCCGCTCTCGACAAAGGCGAGCAGAGACGCCCTCAACTCAGGATCGTCGAACAGCACGCCGAGCGTGTTGTTGAAGCAGATGGCGTCGAACTGTTTGATGTTCGCCGGCCGGAACATCTCGATGTCGTCGCTGAAGACGGCCTCATACGCGCCCGTCACCGTGCCCAACTGCTCGATGGCGTAGTTGCCTGACGGAATGGTGGCAGCGGAGCTGCCGCGAACGGGCTTGCCATCCCGCATCGACAGGTTGGTGACGAGCATCCGGCGCGGCTGCTTCGGCTTGGCCGGTGCTTTCTTTGGAACCGCCGCGTCTACTCGTGCCTTCTGCTCGGGCAGGATCTCCTGTCCCTGAAAGCCCTGCAAGGATGTGCAGCACAGCACGACGACCAGGCAGACTCGGGTTATCAGGAAGCGATTGAACATGGCGGGGTCACGAGGTTCAGGGGTTCAAGGGATCTAGAACGTTAGCCGGACGCCTAGCTGGATTACGCGGTTCGAGTTGGCCCGTACAGCATTGGCGGTGTTGATGGCGCCGAAGGCCGGGTTCGTCTGCTCGAGCGTCGCGAAGTTGAACGTCGCGGTCGTGTTCACGCCTAGGAACTGCGTAGTGTTGAACGCGTTGTAGAACTCCGCTCGGAACTGGAGGTTTCGTCTGTTGCCGAGCGAGAAGTTCTTGAACAGCGTCAGGTCGTGGTTGATGTAGCCGAGGCCCATGCGGGCATCCTCCTGCCCTTCGCCGACCCCGGTGCCCTGATAGAGCGTGTCGCTTGCATCGGTGCGTGGGCCGGGCGGCCGGATGCACTCGGTGCGGTACTGCCGCTCGAACGTCCGCTCGCCGCGCGGCAGGTTCGGGTCGCACACGATGATCACCCGCGATCCGCCGAGGCCTCCGGTCAGACTGTTGACACTCGGTGCGCCGGTGAAGTTGTACGAGAAGTTCGCCCAGGTGCCACCCAGCATGGTCGTGATCCCCGACAACTGCCAGCCGTCGAGGAAGACCTTCGCGATGACGTTGTTGTCGAGGAAGGGCGCCGACCGATCGATCACCGACATCGACTCGGCCGATTTCATTGGCCTCGTCATCCCCGGGGGGTGGGCGCCGGACCGCCTCCGACGTTATCCCCGCGTCCTCGAACTCGTGCAGGAATTCGACAAGGCCGGCAAGAGC
>JANOEM010000019.1:0-4089 GCA_031413195.1 Actinomycetes bacterium | reverse complement strand
CCGATGCGTCAGCCACCGGCCTGGTCGCGTCCTGCATCGTCATGCGATTGCTGGTCCTGCGCCTGGTGCTCGGGGCCGGCCTTCGCCGGGCCCTGGCCAGTGTGCTCTCCTGCCTGTCGCTCACCTTCGTCATCCAGACCGCCAGCCTCCGAGGCCTCCTCGGCCTCCCTGCGACCTGGGAGCGCACCAACAAGTTTCAAGCCCGCAGCCACCGCCGGTCCGCACTCGCCTCCGCCCGATCGGAAATCGTGGCCGGAGTCACCGCCCGGGGCGCCGCCACAATCGGGCTCCTCGCTCTCCCCCATGGAGGAGTGGCGATGATGCTCCTCCTCGGCGTCGCCGCCGTGGGAGCGGTCTACCTGACCTCGCCCATCGTCGCCCTCATCGCAGACCGCGACCTCGAACGGCACACCGACATCAACCTCGTGCCACCGCCACCTGCACCGTTGTCCCGACTCACCAGACCAGCCCCACGAAGGCGACATACTCAAGGGCCATCTACCAAGAGTGACCCGACGGGTTTGGTGCGCCGTCTGAAGATCGCAGCCGACCGACGTTCCGGTCCTGTCGATGTGAGGCAAGGGCGTCACGGGCCGCCACCTTGGTCTCGTTCGAGCGCCGTCAACGTGGTCGGAAGCGGCGCCAATCAGCGGTCATGGTGGCCCTGACCTTGCCCTCAAACTCCAGCTCCGCTTGGACGATGATCTGGTCGTCCTCCACCGAGACTGGGCTGGCTGTGAGATGAACCGCCGGACCGAGGGGCGTCGGTCGAAGGAAACGGACCTCGAACCCAGCAGTGATGAAGGGCCCCGGTGCACCGGGGGGTGCGTCCCAACCGCGGGCGGCGGCCTCCCACATGACGACCGCTGCGCCGTGACAGTCGAGAACCGTCGAGATGATCCCGCCGTTGAGGAACCCGAACCCGTTGTCATGTTCGGGCCGGGGGATGAACTCGGCAACGGTGATGTCTCCCTCGCGATAACTGCGTAGGTGGAAGCCGTCCGGATTGGCGTGTCCACACCCGAAACAGGTTGTCTCGGGGTAGAGCGACTCCTGAATGCTCTGAGGGTTGCTCACGTCGGTGCTCGTCTTCCGGTCGCCTTGGCCTCTGGAGCTAGAGAATCCCACACGAATTCTCCCCGATACGGATCGCTGGAGCGTCCCCGCTGAACCAGGGTTGCGTTAGGTTTGCTGACCGCCGCTGACGGCGAACACCCGAGCAACTGGACGGCCCATGGCAAGAGCGATCATTCTCGCCGTTGACGATGACGTCACTGTTTTGCAGGCGATCGCTCGTGATCTCCGGTCCCGCTATGCCGACCAGTACCGCATCGTTCGCGCTGCGTCGGGTGCCGAGGCGCTCGCCACGCTCGACGAGCTGGCCCAGCGCGACCTCCAGGTGGCGCTCATCGTGTCGGACCATCGAATGCCCGAGATGACAGGCATCGAGATGCTGGAGCGATCACGCCCGATCACTCCCGGCACCAAGCGGGTGCTGCTCACCGCCTACGCCGACACCGACGTCGCCATCAAGGCCATCAATGACATCGGCCTCGACCATTACCTGATGAAGCCATGGGCACCGCCGGAGGAGCGCCTCTACCCGGTGCTCGACGATCTGCTCGACGACTGGGACTACGCAAACTCCCGCTTTGAGGGCGTGCGGGTCGTAGGGAACAAGTGGTCGGAACGCAGCTACGACACGCGCATGTTCCTCGCCCGCAACCACGTGGCCTACCAGTGGCTCGAACTCGAACGCGACGCTGAAGCGCAGCGTCTCCACGAGCTGTTCCACGGCAACGACTCGGAACTCCCGTTGGTCGTGATGACCGATGGGAGCGTGCTGCGTGGGGCGAGCTTGCCCGAACTGGCGGGTGCGCTCGGGCTCAGCACCAAGGCCGAGTCGGCGCTCTACGACGTCGTGGTCGTCGGCGCCGGCCCCGCGGGATTGGCGGCCGCGGTGTACGCGTCGTCGGAGGGCCTGAGTGTTGCGGTGATCGAACGCGACGCACCCGGCGGTCAGGCTGGCCAGAGTGCGCGAATCGAGAACTACCTGGGCTTCCCCAACGGACTCAGCGGTTCGGACCTGTCGCACCGAGCGACCACCCAGGCCCGGCGCCTCGGGGCCGAGATGGTGTTGGCCCGATCGGTCGAGGCGTTGGAACCCAGAGGTTGCATCCACGCGATCCGCTTCGACGACGGCTCAGAGATCGAGGCTCGTGCGGTGATCGTAGCGACCGGCGTCTCCTACCGACTCCTCGCCGCCGACGGCCTGCAGAGTCTGACGGGCAAGGGCGTCTTCTACGGCGCGTCAGCCAACGACGCTCGGGCGGCAACCGGTGACGACGTGTACATCGTCGGCGCCGCCAACTCCGCCGGGCAGGCGGCGTTGCACCTCGCCCAATTCGCCAAGCATGTCGTGCTGCTGGTGCGCGGCGACTCGCTGGCTGCCGGCATGTCGCAGTACCTCGTCGAGCGGATCGATGTGGCGGAGAACATCGAGGTACGGCTCGGCACCGAGGTCGCCAGGGGCACGGGCATCGATCACCTCGAGACGCTCACGATCGTCGATCGAACCTCCGGTGGGGAGACGCAGGTCGAGGCGAACTGGTTGTTCGTCTTTATCGGCGCACTCCCTCGAACCGACTGGCTCGGCGATCAGGTCGCTCGTGACGATCACGGGTTTGTTCTCACCGGCCCCGACGTCGTGGCACTCGACACCTGGCCGTTGGAACGCCAACCGTTTCTCCTCGAAACGAGTGTGCCCGGCGTGTTCGCCGCTGGTGACGTGAGGCGATCGTCGATGAAACGTGTCGCGTCGGCTGTCGGCGAAGGGTCGAGCTCGGTGAGCAATGTGCACCTGTACCTGGAGACCGTGTGACCGTTGCCGACGACCTCCGAGAAGCGTTCCTCACGAGCTCGCTCACCGAGGAACAGCGCGGGGAACTCATTGCTGTTTCACAGGAGCGGACCTTCGGGCCAGGTGAGGTGTTGTTCGAGGAGGGTCGGCCCGCTGAGGTGCTGTGGATCCTTCTCGACGGGAGTATCGAGCTGACCCGGCGTATCGGTGATCAGACGACCGTTGTTGCGAGCATGGACGAGCCGGGGCGATGGGCCGGGGGGCTCTCGGCGTGGGGTGCAGCCGACGAACACGCGGTGACACGTGCGACCGCGACCGCACGTATCGAGTCACGGGTGCTTGCGGTGCCATCCATCGAACTCGGCCGCCTCGTCGGTGAGTGGTCGCCGTTCGCCAAACACATGATCACCGGCGTCTACCAGACCGTCCGAAGCATCGATGCGACTGCCCGCCAGCGCGACTCACTTGTGGCGCTCGGAACGCTCGCCGCGGGTCTGGCCCACGAGATCAACAACCCGGCGTCAGCTTCGATGCGTGCGGTCGAGTCGTTGCAGAAGACGAGCGGCTACATGATCTCCGGGCTGATTGGTCTCGCGCAGGAACGGATCGAACCCTCGCAGTTCCTCGCCGTGGAACGCCTGCGAAACGATCTTCAGGAGCGCTCGGTCGACGACGACGGCGCACTGGCGCGCGCCGATCGGGAGGAGGGGATCGGCGAGTGGATGGACGATCGCGACATCGAGCTGGCCTGGCAGATGGCGCCGGTGTTCGCGGCCGCTGGCGCGGATCGATTGTGGTTCGATGAACTCGAGTTGACTGTTGGGGTCGATGCGCTCGATCCGGCACTGCGATGGATCTCGTCGGTGATCGGCTGTCGGGAACTGCTGGCGGAACTCGCTGAGGCCACCTCGCGGATCTCGCATCTCGTAGCGGACGTCAAGACCTACTCGCAGATGGATCGCGCCGCCGTGCAGTCCGTCGACCTGACAACGGGGATCAACAGCACCCTTGCGATGCTCGCACCCAAGCTCGTCGGCATCGAGGTGGTGCGAGAGTTCAGCACCGATGTCCCCCCGGTCGACGTGTACGCGGCCGAGCTCAACCAGGTGTGGACGAATGTGATCGACAATGCGATCGACGCGATGAACGGCACGGGAACGCTGCGACTCTCGGCCCGGCAGGACCGCGGACAGATCGTCATCGAGGTGCGCGATGATGGCAAAGGCATT
>JANOEM010000018.1:0-2644 GCA_031413195.1 Actinomycetes bacterium | reverse complement strand
ACGCCATTCCACGTGGCCGTCCACAGGTATGGCAAGCTCGGATTGAACTCGACGAACTCTCTCTCGGCCCCTTCGGTATCGACCTGATCGTCGCTCGTGATGAAACGCCACGCGACGATGCCCTCGGGATCGCCGCGCTTCTCGACAGTCATCCGGCGGTCATTGGTGATGAGGTCGGCCAAGTCTTCGGACATCGAGAACACCTTGGTCTTACCGCCCTCGGAGTTGGTGGCGACGTTGGTGATGATGAGCGAGAACTCGCCGTTGACGAGGGTCTCGGGCAGACGGTATTTGATGTGGCTGCCGTAGGTCTCGAGGCGGACGCCAACACCCGGAATGAAGGTCACGGGGCCGACAATCTCCCCGACCGTCTTGCCGTTCGTGAGCGGGTCATACACTTCGTTGCCGCGGATGAACCCGCCCGCGGGGGCGCGGAACGTCGCGCTCGCCGACCAGGGGCCGCGCGCGGCGTTCTGCACCGCTCGGACGCGCCACGAGTAGGCCTGATCGAACTCCAGTGTGCACGTGGTCGGCGTATACGACACGGTCGACCCGCTGCCGCCGCCGACAATGGCCGCCGGACACACGGTGGTGGTGTTGCCGCTGTTGCGGATCTCGAACTCGTACGAGAACGTCATGCTCGGAGACGCGAAGGTCGCGGTTGACTTGCCGGCAACGAACACCATGGAGTCGGGCTGTTGATTGTTGACCGGAGATTGCGGTGTGGGCGCCGTGGCCTTGAGCGTCGAGCCGTCGGCCGCCGCGGCGTTACTGCCGGGCTCTGCACCGCTCGGGGATACAGGTGATTCCGGACCGTTGGAACAGGCCGCTGCGATGGCCAGGATGACCACCGACGCGCAAGCCACGAGTCTCTTGTGCTGCATCGAACAAACCTCTTCTGACTAGATTGGTGCCCGCTGGAACAGGCGAGTTGAACTCAAAAAGAGTACCACGCGGCCCGCGAGGTGTCACTCCAAAACAGCCGGATGAACCAAGGATTCGAGACGTTTCACGCCAGTCTGTCCGCGCGGCTCGTGCTACCATGGGCGAAATTTCGCCGCCCGCGGCTTCCGTGCGCGCGACGACTTCCGAACGCAAGGAGAGAGATGAAACGATCGCTGACGATTGCTGCTTTCGCTACGGCGCTGGTCGTGACCATGGCGCCAGACGCACATGCCCAGATGCAGTGGACCGACAAGGGTTTCTTCAATGTGACCTTTGGCGGCCAGGCCCCGTCGCAGACCTTATCGGCCGAAACGACGCCGGACATTTACGGCGAGCCCGCCAGCATCCGTTCCACGCAAGACGTTGGCGGCGGATTCTTTTTCGACTTCGCCGGCGGCTATAAAGTCTGGCGCAATCTCGCGGTCGGCATCGGGTTCGCTCGCGTCGCCAGCAGCGGTGACCTCCGCGTCGATGCCAGCATTCCGGATCCCCTGGTGTTCGACAATCCACGGTCGGTCACGGCCGTCGTGCCCAACGCGAACCACTCGCAGACGTCCATCAACTTGACGGGCACCTGGATGATGCCGGTCACCGACAAGGTCGACGTCGGCTTTCAGTTCGGCCCCACGATCTTCATGGTGAGCCAGGACCTGCCGGCCGACTTCCAGTTTCAGGAGCCGGGGCCGACGATCACCTCGACCTCGCTCGAGAAGGCCGACAAGACGACCGTTGGGATTCACTTCGGCGTCGACGTCACCTACCTCGTCACGCCCCGCTACGGTGTCGGCGTCCTCGCGCGCTACACGTGGGGCTCAGCCGACCTTACGGGCGCCGACGATTCCGTCACGGTTGGCGGCTTGCAAATCGGCGGCGGACTCCGGGTCCGGTTCTGAGACGTCGCTCAGCGTACCCGAGGGGCGCTTGCCCCTCGGACTCTGCTGCGCACGCTGCCGCCGATCGCCGTCACTGAATCTCGCAGACGTCGACGCGAATCGAACCCTCGATGAGTCTCCAACCGGGTGTTTGGGCGCCGTTGATGTCACCGAGCACGTCCCACTGGCGCTGACCGCCGCCCTGTCCGGCGCAGACGACATCGCACGAGTACCCATTGCAGTTCTCGCCGCCAGCCTTGCGGAGCATCCCGAACGGTCCGCCGGAGATGCTGTTTCGGTTGAGCGACTTCGCCACCGACTGCATGAACGTGGACATCTGGCTGTGGGACATGTTGCCGAACTTGGCGCGCTCGCAGCTCACGATCGTCTCGGGATTGCTGCCGTTGCAGGGCCCTCCCGTAGGCGGCCCTGGGTTGGGCGTCGGCGTCGGCGCTGCGCCAGACGTGAATGTCTGCGTGACCGACCACCCGCTCGTTGCCTCGCCGTCGCCGGCGCGCACGCGCCAGAAATACTGACGGTTCGCCGGCAGGTCCGCAGTCGGCGTGAACGTCGACTGCGCGCCGGCCTCCGGGAATCGGCCGATGGAAATGACCTGCGAGATCGCGACGTCGAGTGCGATCTGGAGGTCGTAAATCAGTGGCCCCACGGCGGCGTTGCGGTTCGGTGCGTTCATGACCAGGGTCGGCCGCAGCGAGTCGGCGCGCTGGTTGTCGATCGGGGAGACGGGTAAGGGGGCGTCGAGCTCGGGCGGTGGTAACACCTCGAAGGCCGCGGTCATGTACGGGCCGGTGTTCGCGCCGTCTTCG
>JANOEM010000017.1:0-1965 GCA_031413195.1 Actinomycetes bacterium | reverse complement strand
CCGGCGGTCTTGCCGGCGAGGTCGAACCCGACCAGGCCGTCGAGTGAGAAGTTCCCGTCGCGCACACGGTTATACGCCTTGTAAATGCGCCGGTTGAGGGCGAGGATCAAGGCGATCGTGTGTTCCGCGACAGCGTTTGGCGAGTAGGCCGGTACCCGCACGACCCGTAGGCCGAGTCGATGCGCAGCCTCGAGGTCGACATTGTTGAAGCCGGCGCACCTCAAAGCCACGAATCGGACTCCGAGTTCGGCGAGCCGGCCGAGCACATCCTCGTCAGCGACATCGTTGACGAAGATGCACACGGCGTCGAAACCCGCGGCAAGCGAAGCCGTCCTGGCCGTCAAGCGACCTTCGAAGAAATCGAAGCTGTACGCGTGATCCAGATTGGCGAGATCGAAGGTCGACTGGTCGAACGACTTCGTACTGAACATCGCGACCCGCATCACCGAACCCTACCGGGGACCTACGATGAGCCATTACGAGCAGTGAGGAGAACACGACGATGGCCCCGTTTGGGAAGGAAACGAGCACCGGCGTCCGTGGTCGAGCCCTTGTCGTGCCCACCGGAGTCAAGTCCAGGGGGTACTCCAACTTCAGCTCGCGAGATCGCGTGCGAACCAGCGTGCTGGTCGATCTGCTCAGCCGCAGCGACGCCGGCCCCGTCCAAGGCGGACAACAGCGAGTCGATGCGCGCCTTCCGAACTGGCTGACCATCATCTTCTTCTCGGCGGGCACCAACGATTCGATCAGCGACACGCTCCCGGCCCGGGTCGAAGTAGACGTCGTCGTCGAGACGGCCAGCGGTCGAGTGACCGCGATCGATGTCGAAGCTGCAGAGCTCGAGTACTCGCCCTACCGCGAGGCCGCGGTCAAGGAGTGGAAGGAAACCGAGGGTGTGTTGGCCCCAATCCGGAACATGATCGCCCTTCCGGGAGCCGCTAGACGTGCTACCAGAGGGCTGTTTACGGCATGGAAGGACGCCCTTGCGGAGTTCGTGAGCGACCTCAAGTCCGACCCGGGAAGCCCGAGCAATCCGGTGACGATGGCATCCCACACCCCGGCCGAGGTCGAGCAGTTGCGTCGGTCCGCTGTCATCTTGTCCTATCGGTTCCAGAATGAACCGAAGGAGCACCAGCGGGCGCGCGAGTCGGCGCTCCAGGCCGCCCCGTCGATGGTTGCGAGCACCCGCGGCGGAGTCCGCTCAATCGCGGACTTCGAGGAGTGGTTGATGTTCCAATCGGTTTCGACGGCTATCACCGAGGACGAGGCCCTGTCGTTTCGTGCAGCGGTCAGCGCGGAATAGACGCTGCCGTTCGAGCAGCGATTTCGTGCCGTGAACCGCCCACCCGAACGGTGGTTGCTACGTCGGAACTGTTCTCGATCGTGAGTTCGCTCGCGGTGACCGACATCGTGAGCCAAGCACCGCGGAAATGAACCTTGAAGGCAAGCGAGGTCCAACCAGGAGCGAGCGTCGGGTTGACGTGCAGGGCGCCATCGATGACCTGGACCCCGCCGAACCCGAGCACGGTCGCGATCCAGGTGCCGGCCATGCTCGTGGTGTGGCAGCCGTCGCGGGAGTCGTTGTTCAAGTCGTCGAGATCCAATCGGGCGGTCCGGACCAGCATCTCGTGTGCCTTGTCGAGCAACCCGAGCCGAACCGCCAACACCGCATGCACCGACGGCGACAACGACGATTCGTGGACGGTGCGCGGCTCGTAGAAGTCGAAATTGCGACGGATCGTGTCCAGGTCGTAGTGGTCTTCGAACACCCACAAACCTTGCAGCACATCGGCCTGCTTGATGAAGCACGAGCGCAGGATGCGATCCCATGACCAGTTCTGGTTGATCGGCCGATCTGCAGGGTCGAGATCGTCGACCGTCAGCAGTTCCTTGTCGAGATAGTTGCTCTGCTGCAAGAAGACGCCCCGCTCCGGATCCTCCGGCAGATGGATCCCGTCAGCGATC
>JANOEM010000016.1:0-2640 GCA_031413195.1 Actinomycetes bacterium | reverse complement strand
GATCTCAGACATCACCCGCATGGGCGAATGGTCCGAGGAGTGCTCTGCGTGCGAGTGGCACGCTGGCTTCGATCGCCCTGCGGTCGGCGCAATGTTCGATGGCCACAACCACAACGGTGAGCACGAGTGGACCACTCAGGGCAAGATCATCGAGGCAGACCCCGGTCGCGCGTTTGCATTCGAATGCTCGATGTTCGACTTCCACTTCTCGACGTGGGGGTATCACATCGAACCCACGGGGGGTGGGTGTCGGGTGACTGAGTGGACCGAAGACCTGCGGCCCGAGTCGGCCATGGAGTTCAGCAAGAAGACGTCGGGCGTGGACGACCGGGAAGAGCGCAACCGTCAGACGATGAGGGGCACGCTCGAGCGGCTGGCTGCCGCCGTCGAGGACTGATCCGCCGGTCTCGAACCAAGTCTTCGAGAGATTTCTCCGATCGAGGGGGTGTGTTCAGAGTTCAGCCAGTGATCCAGGGGCTGACCAAGCGGCCGGCTGGCGCATTGACGATGATCCGTACAGGCAGAGCGCACTGATCGACCTCGATCTGCCCGACGTCGTCGCTCATTCCGGCGATGGAGACGCCAGGGCCCTCGACGACGTAGTCGTAGATCGCATGGGGCTCGACCGATGCCAACAACGATGAACCGGTGAGAGTGACCGAAACCGAAATGCCGCGTCCCTCGAAACGGAGCGAATGGCGCTGCGTCGAGGTGCCCCGCACACCGACCAGATCAGACGTCGCCGAGTCATACGTAAGAGCCGCCAGTTCGTCGTCGACGACGCGCCACGAGATCGCAGCAAGCGCGAACTGGGTCAACTCGGGCGGGACCCCGTCTTGGTCGAAGGCGTCGTTGATTGCCTCGACCAGGACAACATCGCCGGACTCTTGCTCATCCATGTTGATCTCCAGCCCAGTTCTGCATGACCGGCATGCCTCGCAACTTCTCGAGACAGCGTTGGCGCGACGGACCGAGTGAGCCGACGGGGCGGCCAAGCATGTCGCTCGCCTGCCGATACGGCGTCGGCGGATCAGCCAGGACCAGCACTGTCAGGATCTCGCGGCAGTCTTCGTCGAGGTTGTTGAACGCCAACCGGATGGTGCTTCGAACCTCGTCACGAACCAACCCACGCTCGTGTTCGCCGTCGTGCTCGCCATTTCCGAGCAATCCGCTGAAAATGTCAGGAGGTGCTGACCAATCCACCGGAACGTGTTGCCGATTTCGTTGACGAAGGATCTGGCGAACCTCGTTCGTGGCCGTGGTGGTGAGCCAACCGGGAAGCTTCTCCGGCTCCCTGATCGTCCCGAGTCGCTCGACCAGACGCAACCACGTCGCTGCGAACGCATCCTTGCGCACCTCGTCATCGATCGTCATCATGTTGACCGCCTTCCAAACGACCCGCTCGAGCTTGCGCACGAGTGCCTGCCAGGCCAACGCATCCCCAGCCAGCGAGCCATCGACGAGAACCGCACACGAAGATGCCGTCGAGAAGGCTGGCTCGTCCGTCACGATTCGACAATAGGCCGCGATCGAAGCGTTGGGTGAGATGACCATGATGTTTCACAGAGGTTCACCAAGTCCTGCTGATACATCCAAGTCGCGTCGCCAGGTCGGTAGCCGCGGCGGGTGGCAGATGAAGGTGCAACTGGTGGTGGTGGCAACTGGTGGTGACAACTGGTCGTGGCAAATGGTGGAGAATGGTGAGATGAAACGGACGCGACTCGGAATCGATATCGGCGGATCGGGAATCAAGGGGGCGCCAGTCGACATCGGGCGAGGTGAGCTGATCGCGGAAAGGCTGCGCATCGCAACACCCCAGCCGGCAACACCCGAATCGGTGGCGAGGTGTGTCGCCGAAATCGTCGAGCACTTCGAATGGCACGGCCCGATCGGCGCCACGATGCCCGGGGTCGTCAAGCAGGGAGTGGTTCTTACGGCGGCGAACATCGACGAGGAGTGGATCGGCACGGACGCGGCAACCCTGTTCGCTGAAGCCAGCGACAATCCCGTGATGGTGCTCAACGACGCCGATGCGGCGGGGATCGCCGAGATGCGTTTCGGGGCAGGCAAGGATCGTCTCGGAGTCGTGATCATGATCACGCTCGGCACCGGTATCGGTTTCGCGGTGTTCAACGACGGCGTGTTGCTGCCCAACGTCGAGATGGGCCACATCGAAATCAACGGGCGCGACGCGGAGACCTTGGCGAGCGCTCGCGTTCGCGAAGAGGACGACACCTCGTGGAAGAAGTGGGCGGAAAGCGTCGATCTCTACCTCGACCGGATCGACAACCTGCTGTGGCCCGATTTGATCATCATCGGCGGTGGCGTATCGAAGAAGGCCGACAAGTTCTTCTCCCATCTCAACACGCGGGCCGAACTCGTGCCGGCAACTCTGTTGAACGAGGCAGGAATCGTCGGTGCAGCCCTCGCCACCGAGGGAATGAGCGCGACGCGATCGGGGCGATCCTCCGAATGATGAGTGTCGGCACGACGTTCGGATTTGCGGTGAACAGCCCGAACGAACTCGTGCCGTGTTTCGATGCCACCTGCGCTCAAGTCTTCGCGACGTCCTGCCATCTCGTTTCCGGTGACCGAGAACGTGCCGAACCGCTGATGATCGACATCTACCTCGACCTTCGC
>JANOEM010000015.1:0-3072 GCA_031413195.1 Actinomycetes bacterium | reverse complement strand
TGATGAAGACAAGGCCGCGTAGCGGCCGCATGCTTCATCAGGGCAAGCCATGGCCGGCCAGCAGGTGTCTAAAGTGAAGTGGTCGAGACAACACTTTGGAGGCCGACCGCGAGGAAACTGGCGAGTGTACGAGGTCGGTATCTCGTACTCGGCGCGTACGTACGCGGAGGGCAAGAAGATCGGATGGCGAGATGGTGTCAGAGCCATCTATTGCATCGTGTTGTACTCACCGATCGGAACCGTGTTGCCGGTCCGCCGGATGGAACCAGCGGTCCAATGGCTGACGAAGTCAAGGGCGTGACACGATGAATGATGTTGCGCCCCCGTTCGTTTGGCCCAGCGCTTCGACGCTCGTGCGCCGGGCCGAACAGTCATTGGAAATCGTCCGACCGATTGGACCTGCGGCGGCGCAACTTGCACCGGTCGCGCCAACGATCGCGGTAGACATCGCGTCACTCGAATCGCGTCTGGTCGCCATCGAACGGGGTTACTGGACTTTGGTGCCTCCGGGTTTCGAGTCGGGCGGGCGTCTTGCGTCGGTCAAGCGGTTGTTCAAGCGAGTCTCTCGCCGGTTCATGTGGTGGTACGTCGAGCCGAGGTGGATCGTCCAGCGCGAGCTCACAGCCGAGTTTGCGGGTTTTTCGGCATCGACGATCGAAGCGATGCGACTGATGTCGGTCGAGATGGATGGCCTCCGGGCTCGCATCGACGAGTTGGATCGACGGTTGGCGGGCCAGTCGACATGACCGTGTTGAATCCCGAATTGGTTACCAAACTGGTCACCGAGGTGCATCAGTTTCACTCGGGGACAGCGCTCGGCGACGCGATCACCAGCGAGATGCTTGATTGGCAGGTCCTACTGCGCGATCTCGGGTTCCGCTCGGAGATCTACGCCCAGCACATCGCGCACGGTCTGCACGAACTGGTTCGTCCGATCGATCAGTACGCGCCGTCGCCGGGTGCGGTGCTGTTGCTTCACCACTCTATGGGCCACGACATCCTCGACCAGGTGCTCGATCACCCTCATCTTGTCGTGCCCGTCTACCACAACATCACGCCGCTCGAGTTCATCGACGACCCCTTCTATCGCAGGTACGCCCGAATCGGTCACGCCCAGCTTCGCCGTCTTGCGACGGTCGCACGGGCGGGCATCGCAGACTCCAACTTCAACCGTCGCGAGATGTTGCGCGCCGGGTTCACCACGGCGTCGGTGATCCCCGTGCGGACCAACGTGTCGGCGTTTCGGCGGACGGACGGGAAACTGCCGACCGGTCCTGACTGGCTGTTTGTGGGCAGGGTGGTGCCCAGCAAGGGACAGCGAGAGCTGGTCGACGCGTTGGCAGACTCGATTCAAGGTGCTGATCACGGCCAGAATCTGGTGCTCGTCGGCGACACATCTGATGCCACCTACGTCGCAACGATCGAGCAACGCGCGATCGATCGATCGGTCTTCGACCGGGTGAAGATCGTCGGCAAGGTCTCCGAGGAGCAACTCGCCGAGCACTATCGATCGGCGCTCATCTTCGTCAGCATGAGCAAGCACGAGGGTTTTGGGGTTCCGCTTCTCGAAGCAATGGCAGCAGACCTGCCGGTCGTTGCTTACGCGTCAGCCGCTGTGGCCGAGACGATGGGTGGCGCCGGACTGGCGATTCCGGCTGGTGACTCGGCTCGATTCGTCGAAACGTGCGTCGCTTTGCATGCCGACGCTGCCCGATTCGGTGAGGTGACTGCCAGGCAGCGAGAGCGAATTCGGCGGCTCGAGGAGTTCGACGTCAGTGCCGCTCTGCATGACGTGATCAACGAGGCCGCCGGCGCTGCTCGGCCGATCTCGCTGCAGATCCAGGGCCCGTTCGAGACCAGCTACAGCTTGGCGATACTCAACCGTGAGCTGGCACTCGCGTTGAACGAGAATCCTGTGTTCGACGTCTCGGTCTTTGCGACTGAGGGCCCCGGCGACTATTCGCCCAAACCCGAAGATCTCGCCCGGCACGCTGATGCCGCTGCGCTGTACGAGAAGTCGTTCGCGTCGCCCACACCAGATGTGGTGATCCGACAGATGTATCCGCCACGCGTCGATGACTCACCGGGAGCGCTGACCTTTCAGTACTTCGGCTGGGAGGAGTCACTCCTCCCGCGCGAATACGTTGCGGACTTCAACCGTCATCTCACCGGCATCGGCGTGATGTCGTCGTTCGTCAAGTCGGTCCTGCGCGATTCCGGTGTCGCTGTTCCGATCGACGTGGTGGGCGTCGGGGTCAGGCAACCAGATCTCGATCATCCGGAAAACGTTGCCGAGTTGGCCGACCTCCGATCCTTTCGTTTCGTTCACATCAGTTCGGCATTCCCGCGTAAGGGTGTCGATGTGTTGCTGGGCGCCTACTTCGCGAACTTCAGCGGGGATGACGACGTGTCACTGGTGCTCAAGACGTTTCCCAACCCACACAACGAGGTTCGAGAACTGCTCGATTCGTTGATGTCGACGCACGCTGATCCGCCGCACGTGGTGTGGATCGATCGAGACATGGACGAGGCCCACATCGATGCGCTATACGCAGCGGCGACGGCGTACGTGCACCCAGCGCGAGGCGAGGGTTTTGGGCTCCCCGTTGCGGAGGCGATGCTTGCGCGAGTTCCTGTCATTGCCCCGGCGTCGACCGGACTTGCCGACTTCGTCAACGATTCCACCGCTACCACCGTGCCCTTCGAGATCACGATCGCGCAGACACATCTGTCGATCGCTGGTTCGATGTGGGCCGAGCCCGACGAGGTCGAACTCGGTCTGGCGATGCGGTCGGCCTTCGACAAGCCCGACGACCCATTGTCCGCCGAAAAGGTCCAGAACGCTCACGACTTGATCAGCAGTCACTTCACCTGGGCCGCTGTTGGCGAGCGGTTCGCTGCATTGATCGAACGCGAACGCGCCCAAGTCGCCATTCCCAGCATCGAGATGGTGACCACGTGGAACTCACGATGCGGAATTGCTGAGTATGCGGCCGACCTCGTCACGACCGCTGCCGAAGCATGGGACACTCAAATCGCAGCGAACGTCGGCGAGCAGACCATCGACCCGGC
>JANOEM010000014.1:0-2799 GCA_031413195.1 Actinomycetes bacterium | reverse complement strand
CGGGTCCTGCGGTGCGGGTGGGTGTGGGCGGCAGTGGTTCCGGCGTCAGGCCGACCCGGTAGAACGGCAGGCCGTAGAACGTTGACTCCATCACCGCCTTCTTGTCGTACACGCTGTAGGTCTGCAGCCCGGCGACGAAGTCGTTCTTCGCCCAGGTGAGAGCTTGGCCGACGGTGCTCGAGCTGGTGCTCGGACCGTGAGGGAGAGCAAACGGCGACGTCACCCGCTCGGCGAACAGGCGCATCAGCTCCTCGGTGTAGGCCACCGTCTCGGTGTCTCCGTAGCCGAAGCCGGTGTTGCCGACGAAGAGCGCATCCTGACGTCCCATCGTCTGGGCCCAATCGGTGTTCGGCGATCCGACCAACACGTCGCTCACGGACAGACCGGAGTGACATCCCATCGAGAACACCAGCGACCGGGCGAGCGCGTTGGGGCCGAGGGCGGTTGCCACCTCGGTGGAGATCAGGTTGTCGTTGAAGCCCGGCACCTTGTCGCCCGCGGAGGGCAGGGCCCGGTAGTAGTCGAAGTGGGCATTCAGCGAGATCAGGGCTTCGGTGCCTGCCTGGCGCAGCTCCTCGGTCGCGTCGTCCGCGGTCCAGAGCCCCGTGTTGGTCGCATTCTGGCCGCTGGCCAGCGCACGGTCGACCTGGAGCCCGGCACCGACCAGTTCGTCGGCGACCGCCTCCGAGCCGTCGGACAGGAAGTCGTACCCGAGCACGGTGGCGGTGTCGATCGACAGGTTGCCGCCGAAGCTGACGAACGTGTCGAGCGCGTTGACGATCTCGTCCGGGGTCTCGACGACACGGCCGAGCGCAACGTCGCTGACGTACAGGTAGCCATCACCCGAGCGGCGTGCCGCGGCATCTCCGTAGGGCTCGTCGGAGCGGATCATGCTCTGCCAGAACGGCGCAGTCACCGAGTTCTGTGCGCTGCCCGAACCACCCGCCAGTTGGCCGTCGAGCTCGTTGCGGAAGTCGAACTCGTTGGCGACGGTGGTGCCGTCGGCAACACGTGCCATCGGGATCAGCTCGTCGCCACCGAGGAAGACGACGTGTTCGAACTGCCCGCGCCGCGGGTCGATGATGGTCGAGTTGATCGCGGCAACCACAGCGTTGGCGGCCTCGGGATCGCACGACCCGGCAGGGCTGTCCCACGCCGCGTACGCAGCGCGCACGGCGGGATAGGCATCGACCGCAACGACGACCGGTGAGACCCCGAGTGCCGGGTTGGCGCCGAGGTAGCTCGTGAGGCGACCGACCGCAGCGGTGACGGCCGAGCGGTCGGCCGCCGAGTAGAACTGTTCGATACGTGACTGGTTGACGAGGATCAGCGTGTTCGCCGAGGTCGGGATCGTCGGAGCAGTGGGGAAAGCGACGGTGCCGGCCAGCGGGCGCACCGCACTGGTCGCACGACAGACCGGAGGCGCGTCGCCGTCGACGACCTTGAGCTGCAGCGACGCCGGTGCGACGTTGGTGGCACCGTTGGCGCCGTACACCTGCACGAAGTAGGTACCGGCGGGAAGCCGATCGGTGGAGATCACCTCGTTTGCGATGCCTGGCTGGTTCGACGTCGCGATCAGGCGCAGACTCGGGTCGAGTTCGTCGAGCCTGACGAAGTCGTTGATGGGGGCCGCATCGGCACCATCGGCGTCGGGATCGAGCACCGGTGCCAGCGGAGCCTCGGGCCCGACCGGGCCCAGCGCCGCTGCGACCCGGGGGTTGGTGGGGCTTCCCCACACGACGACGTCGAGATCGGCATCGAGGTTGGAGAGCTGCGCGACGAGGCTGTCGTTCTCGGCCAGTTCGACCTCGAACACGTCGATGTCGGTCGCAGTCGGGATGTAGCTGAGGTACACCACGTCCTCGACCGCCGGGGTGGTCTGGCGTTGCGACCCGGGACCGGTTGGCAAATCGAAGTCGTTGGGCTCGCTGCCCTCGGCCACGGTGACGGTCGCCGACGAGGTCGCCGACGCATCGGTACCGACGATGCTTGCGGTCGCGACGAGCGACGTCGCGCCGAGCCGCAAGGCGGGCAGGACGTCGAACTCGATGTCGACGGGCGTGGCGCCAACAGGGACGGCCTGCGACCAGACCAGGGTCTGGCCCACCTGGGTCGGCTCCTGTGCGGTGCCGTCGACGAGCGCGCTGCCTGCCACGTAGGTGGCCTGCGAGGGCAACTCCACCTCGACGGTGACGTTCTGCGGCGTTGCTGACGTGACGCTGAATGAGGCGTTGAAGGTGGTCGCACCGATCGCGCCGGCCGGGAGCGACCGCTCGTCGAACGTGTCGAACTCCACGCCGCCGGCAGCCAACGAACCGGGGTCGACCATCGCCAACAGCAGATCACCGAGCGTGTAGTCGTCGAGCACGGGCGCCAGGCTGGCGAGCAGCTCGCCGACCTCGATGTTGCCGAACTGCGCCAGCCCGACCAGATCGAGCAAGGTCAAACGTCCGAGCTGGGCAGGGGTCAAATCCTCCAGCGTCGTCGTCATTTGTTGGATCTGGTCCGCCAGCGCCGGTCCGACGATCGCGGTCAGCTGGTCGACGGTGATGAAGTCGAGCAGCGAGCCAAGGTCCTCGAGTTGCACCGGTCCGCTGGTCGCGTCGAGCAGATCCCCGACGGTGAGCACACCGGGATCACCCTGGTTGGCGAGGAGACCGTCGACGGTCGTCGTCCAGCCGTTCACTTCGGCCTCGAGCTGGGCCTCGGTGTAGGGAGCGTTCGTGGTTGGGTTGATCGCTCGGCCGATGAGGTCACCGACGCTCACGTTTGCGAGCACAGCACCGAGATCACCGAGGG
>JANOEM010000013.1:0-4712 GCA_031413195.1 Actinomycetes bacterium | reverse complement strand
CTCCTTCACGTTGCACGCGAAGATCGTCGGCTTGTCCGTCAGCAGGTAGAACTGCCGTGCCACCGCCTTCTCCTCCGGCGTCAGCGTGACCGTCAGGCCGGGCTTCCCGGCGTCCAGCGCCGGCACGCTGGTGCAGTCCGTCGACGTTCTGGGTGACGAGGGTGCCGAGTTGGCCTCTTCGTTCCAGTTCGACCAGCGAGGCATGTCCGCTGTTCGGTTCGCGGGTGTGGGCCGAGTTCGCCAACCGCGTCTGCCACGCGAACCGTCGAACGTCGGGGTCAGCAAGATAGTTCTGCAGAGTCGATGCCTTCTCGGCCAACGGGTTCTTCGTCCAGAGGCCGTTCGGCCCACGGAAGTCGGGGATCCCCGAATCGGTCGAGATGCCGGCCCCGGTCAACACGGTCACCGTTGTCGCTCGCCGCAACGAACGCTGCGCAGCCCGCAGTGCGGTATCGGACATCTGCGTCTCCTTGCCGGTCGTCGACGTCGAGTCTATGAGTGAGGTCAGGGCGAGGCCAGCACTGCGAAGTCTTGAAGGTGGCTGTCATACGTGATATGTTTGGTGTATGACGATGATCAGTTTCAGAGTCGACGACCGGGAGGCGACAGCGGCACAATGCTGGGCCGACGAGCTCGGCATCGACAAGTCCGAGTTGCTGCGCGAGGCGCTGCACCGTCACCTCACCCGACTCGCATCCGAACACGACGTTGAGACCTGGCTCGACCAGCCACTCACCGACGACGAGTCGGCGCTCCACCAGATCGCCTCGTGGGGACCAGCCGAAGACTGGACGGATTGGGCCGATGCAACGCGGTGAGGTGTGGTTCGCCGCGACACCGGGCGGCGATCGCCCTGTACTCGTGCTCACCCGAGACCCAGTCGCCGATCGCATCGGATCCGTCGTCGTCGCGGCGATCACGCGCACCGTCCGCGGACTCGTCTCAGAACTCGAACTCACGGCCTCCGCTGACGGCGTCCCGACGGACTGCATCGTCAACTTCGACAACATCCACACGATTCCGCGAGACACCTTCCGCCGACACGTCGTCACGCTCAAACCCCCGCGGCTCGCTCAAGCCTGCCGGCGCCTATGCGACGCCACCGGATGTTGAGACGGCCAGCGCCCTTTCTCTTTCCACTTTCGCGATTTTGAAGCACTCAACCCAGAGCGACTCCCCCGCTCGTCCCGCTCCTCCAAACGGGGAGCCGCATCTGGGGGTCTCGAATGCTGCTGACACCGCAAGACGGTCCGGAATCCACGCCTGCACCGATTGAACTGGTGACCTCGCTGATCATCGTGCCGTGGCACGATCCCGTGGTCGAAGCTGTCGGATACGAGGCACGGAGCCCGTATGTCGAGATGTTCTGGCTCGGGATCCTCGGTCCCACGTCGACATGGCTCCTGCGCCGCTTGGTCACCGGCCTCGATGCCTACCCGGATGGCTACGAATTGGATCTCGCCGAAACAGCCGAAGCCCTCGGGCTCTCGCTGACGGCCGGCACGCACAGTCCGTTCGGCAAGGCGCTCAACCGCTGCGTGATGTTCGGCATGGCCCACCACGTCCCCGGCGGACTTGCCGTGCGCCGCCAGATCCCGCCTCTGTCGCTGCGCCATCTGCGCAAGTTGCCGCCACATCTGCAAGCAGCCCATCCGGAGTGGGCGAACCGGCGCAGCACCGCCGCCGGCGCGAATCTCGATCGGGCGATCACGCTGGCCGACGCGATGATCCGCACCGGCGACGAGCCACATCAACTGGAGCGGCAGCTGATGTCGGTCGGCATCCCGCCACGCGAAGCTGCCCAAGCCGTGCGTCAGCTTCAGGCAAGCACCGGGGCTCGCGAGCCGAATCCGGATAGCTTCTGAGCGTGTCGTTTCACGATGGGCCACCAGCGCCGCGCACCGCTGTCGTTCTCGGTGGCAACAGTGACATCGCACGGGCAACGCTCTCACGCTTGGCCGAAGACGGTCTCGAGCGTGTCGTGCTTGCCGTGCGCGACCCCGGGCTCACCCGACAACGCCTCGCCGCCCACCCGCTTGGTATCGGCGATGTCGTGATCGAGGAGTGGGACGCTCTCGATGACACAGCCCATGCCGGGCTGCTGGATCGCGCCGGTCACACGTTGGGTCAGATCGACCTCGTCATCTGCGCGGTCGGCAGCCTCGGCCACAGTGCCGGCATCGCGTCCACTCCTGCCGAGGCAGCGGCGCTGTTCGCCTCCAACTTCACCGGGCCCGCCACAGCGCTGACCGAGGTGGCCCACCGACTGATCGCACAGGGACACGGCACGATCGTCGTACTGTCGTCGGTGGCCGGGCTGAGGCCGAGACGGTCGAACTATCTATACGGCTCGGCCAAGGCGGGGCTCGATTCGTTCACCCAGGGTCTCGCGGACGCAACTGCCGACTCGGGGATCCGGGTCCATCTGATCCGACCGGGCTTCGTCACCAGTTCGATGACGGCAGGCTTGAAGCCGGCACCGTTCGCGACCACACCCGATGTTGTCGCGGAAGCGATTGCGGCCGTCGTCGGCCGGAGCTGCAATCAGGTTGTGCACGTGCCAAAGGTGTTGGGTCCGATGTTCGGAGTCCTGCGTGCTGCCCCTCGACCGATCTGGAGGCGAATCGCCGGCAATCGTTGAACCCTGCGTTCAAAGTCAGCTGTAGAAAGCGTTGCCGAAGTCGACCCAGACCTCGGTCGTGATCGGGCCGACGATCTCGAGGTAGCTGTCGATCGTGAATCCGACGGACCCGTTGGCAGGAACGAAGTCGAGATAGGTCTGGGTTCCACCGACGATGGCTCCGGCCTCGTCGCGGAAGATGGCGGTGACCTCGACGTTCTCGGTCGTAGCCGCGAAGCTGGACAGGACCTCGCCCACCACCTGCAGGCCTGAGGACTCGTTGGCAGTGGTCGTGCTGCTGGTCACCGTGATCTCGCCGGCGGGAGGATCCTCGATCCAGTCCGATGCCCACGCGCGCACCTCCATGCTCGCTGCATCGATTGGCGGGTCGTACAGGCCTTCGGTGCCGAAAGCAGTGGACCCGGCGGGCGCGACCCCGACGATCGAGCCGCGGTCGACATCGATGATGGCCCCTGCTGCGTCGTAGAACGTTGCCACGAGGGATACGTACACGGCGGCTAGATCAGAATTCGGGTTGCCGACAATCGCTGCCCACGAGCCCTGCGGTGTCCCATACGACGAGTGGATCGCGAACCCGGACTCAGCGACCGTGAGTTGTTCGGCCACAATCTCGTCGTCGTCGGTGTATCCAGCGGTGTAATCCGCGTAGATTTCAGCGGTGGTCCCTTCCGGGTACACGAGCGAGGTCTCGACCTCGACGCCCACCGAATCCTCGGGTGGGACGAAATCGGTATAGCCGGTCGTGCCGCCGATGATCGTGCCCGCCGGATCACGGAACACCGAGACAAGGGAGACCCCTTCGATCGGTTCGGTGTTGGGGTTCTTCATCTCGGCCACCACCCGAAGCCCGCCGTCGGCCAAGACGCGGACGGTCAAGCCCTCGAACGTGGTCGGCGCGGCATCTGTTGTCACCGGCTGATAGGAGTCGGTGTTCACGACGACCTCCACGCTCGTGGCGGTGGGCTGCACGTCGGTGAGGAAGTCACTGCCGACCGCACGTGTCTCACCCGGCGGCAGTTCGCTGATGGAGGACGTGTCGGAGCCGACGACCGCCCCGGCAGCATCCTTGAAGGTCGCCTGGACTTGGATGTACTGCGCAGTCAGATCGGTGTTGGGGTTGGTGACCAGCGCCACCCAGGTGCCCTGCACGTCGTCGTAGGCGGGGAAGAATCCGACGCCCGATTCCGAAACCTCGACGGGGAGTGCTTCGGCAGTTGGGTCGCCGGTCGTCACGTCGGGGGCAAGAGACACGTCAGGGGCTGACGTTTCGTCCGGCCCGGCGGTGTCCACCGGTGCGGACGTCTCGTCGGGTGGAGTCGTCTCGTCCGGCTCGATGCCACACTCGTCGCTCGCGAACTCGCTGAGGTTGTCCGAGGCCCGCTCGGCCTCGCGCTGAAAGGCGGGGTCTTCAAGTTTGTCCGTGTCCTCGTCGGCGATCGCCTGGAATGCCTCGATCAAGACGTCGACGTCGTCGGCGATGCTGTCGGGCGCCGCAGCTCGCAGATCTTCGAACAACGCTTCGAGTTCGCGTTGGTCGGCACGAACAGTTGGATCCAGATCACTGGAGTCCTGAGTGTCCTGGACGAGATTGCAGAACGCGTCCAGCCGATCGGCGCTGGATGGACCATCGCCGCCACCACAGGCAGCACCGCCCAGGCCGAGCAACGCGACGGCGAGTATGACGAATCCCTTGTGCATGCCAGCCCCTTCTGAGTCCTTCCCGCGACCTTAGACACTGCCGCGAGGTCACGACAGGGTCCTTGTCCCCTGACTGGCACGCCAGCCGCCGGTCATCCCACCGGGGCGAAGTGCGTGACGAGATCGATCAGCAGGCGGGTGCCGTAACCAGTTGCACCCTTCGCGAGCCAACCATCGTCGCCGTCCATCTTCATCGTGCCAGCCATGTCGATGTGTGCCCACGGCACATCGGCCGTGAACTCCTCGAGGAACAGCGAGGCCGTGATCGTGCCGGCCATCGGTCCACCGATGTTGCGCAAGTCCGCAACCAGGCTGTCGAGCAGCTTGCGGTACTCCTTCGAGAGCGGCAACTGCCACGTCGGCTCGTCGGCCC
>JANOEM010000012.1:0-4902 GCA_031413195.1 Actinomycetes bacterium | reverse complement strand
CCTTCGGCTGCCAGGTTCGCGGCGCGCTGACTCAACACGTCCGCTCCCCCGACGAGGGCTGCCATCTTCAGCGCCAGGTCGACATCGCGGGCAGGCTTGAGGTGAGCCGGATTCCCGTCGTACCACGCAGCGCACCCGGCGCGACCATCTCGTGAGACACGTCGAACATCATCAGTCCGTCGGCGGTGTCGACGCGACAATGTTGCTGAACGCTTCGACGAACGCCACCCCGGGAGCCAACTCCTCTGCGGCATCGGACGTCGCGGTCAATAGCCCGTCCATGGCAGGGACTTCGACACCGTCGATCCATCGGGCAGACCGCTCCAGCATTCCCATGGTGCTCATCAATCGCTCGGTTCGCACACGGCATTGGCACCATTGACGCCGACACCGATACGGTCACCGGGCGACAGCGAATCAGCGCCGCCTTGCCCGACATCGATGATCACCAGCCGATCGACAACGTCAAGGCGAACGCCGACCAGGGTGCTCGAACCCTGAAACGTCACTGATGCCACGGTGCCCTGCATTCCTTCGTCGGCGAGCGACATGTCTTCGGGGCGAACGAGCAAGGTAATCGACGACCCCGCTGCGAGGCCATTGGCGGCCGGAACGCCCATCCGATTCCCCATCACAGCGACCTCGGCCGTGCCGGTGATCGTCGCCGGCAGCTCATTCATGGTGCCGACGAAGCGCGCCACGAACGGTGTCGCCGGCTCGCGGTACACCTCGGTGGGCGTGCCCAGTTGCTCGATACGACCGTGCGACATCACACAGATCCGATCGCTGATGGCCAGCGCCTCCTCCTGATCATGGGTCACGAACAAGGTCGTGATACCCACTTCGGTTTGGATGCGGCGGATTTCATCGCGCAGGGTCGCGCGCACCTTTGCGTCGAGCGCGCTCAGCGGCTCGTCGAGCAGAAGAACGCTTGGCTCGACGGCCAGCGCTCTCGCCAACGCGACCCGTTGCTGCTGACCACCCGAAATCTGATGCGAGTAACGTTCACCGAGCGAACCCAACTGGACCAGATCGAGAATCTCCGCGACTCTCGCCAATCTCGTTGCCTTGTCGATGCCGCGAGTCCGCAAGCCGTACTCGACGTTGCCGGCGACCGTGAGGTTGGGGAACAGGCTGTAACTCTGAAACACCATCCCCATGTTTCGTTTGTTCGGCGGCATCTTGCTGATGTCGACGTCCTGCACCAAGATTGTTCCGCTGTCGGCGCGCTCGAACCCGGCCGCGATGCGAAGCGCGGTGGTCTTGCCGCAACCGCTTGGCCCGAGGAGGGTGACCAACTCGCCCTGTTGCAGATCGAGATCGAAGCCGTGCAGAGCAACGTTGGAGCCAAACGTCTTGCGAACCGCTGAGAATGTAAGTGCCGTCATCGAGAACGAGTCCTGTCGTCAGCCACGGTTCGCCGCCATTGCCCGACGACTCTTGGAGCGGGTAGCAATTGTCAACACTCCGAGCAACCCGGTGGTCGCCAGGAGGGTCAGCAACGCCAACCCGATTCCTCCCTGCGGATCACGGCCGAAGTACTCGAAACTGAAGGTGGCAAAGGTGTTCTTTGCCAAACTGGAAGCGATGGTGAACTCGCCGAGCACAACGGTCGCTGTCAGGAAGGCCGACGACAGCAGACTTGCCGACAGGTTGGGCAACAACGCCTTGCGCAGCGTCATCGCCCAACTGCCGCCGAGGCTGCGCGATGCATCGACCAGCGTGCGTACGTCGATTGCCTTGATGCCGGCATCGATCGCACGATAGGTGAACGGCATCGCTATCACGACGTAAAAAGGCGCTAATGAGAAGTCGCTGTTCAGGAACCAGCGAGCGTTCGGACGAAAGAACGCGGCTACACCGGCAACCAGCGCAATCGGCGGAACGACATACGGCAGAACCGTCAAGAACTCGACCAATGCGCGGGCTCGGGGCAGCCGGAGATGCACGTACAGTGCCGTCGGGACCAGAAGAACCATGGTGATCAACACGGTCACCAGCGCCAACTTGAGACCGAGCAACAGTGTGGGCCAGAAGAATTCCTCGTTGAACGCTCGGCGGATCCCATCGAAAGACCACTTCGTGAACCAGGTATGGCGATCCAGCAGAATGGTCGGAACTTTATGAAACGCAGCTCGAGCCGTGGAGAGCAGCGGCGCGATGAAGAACACCGCGGCAGCGAGCAGTACGAGCGTGGGGCCGATACGGCCGAGCCAGGCCGACAATCGTCTCATCGCTGCCACCTTTCTGCACGCTTGCGCATCAGAAGGTAACCGCCCATCGAGAAGCCCATGAACAGGATCATCCATGTAGCCAATGCAAACGGCAACGGCGAACGGCCGGTCACGTCGCCCTGCAGGTAGAAGCTGATCTTGACCGGCACCAGGTTCGATTGCGTGTTGAGCGCGTAGGCCGTGGCAAAGGCACTGTAGGCATTCGCGAAAAGCAGCAGGAACCCGCCAAGCATCGACGGCGCCAAAACTGGAAGACCCACTCGACGCCAATAGGTGAACGTGGACCCACCGAGGTTGGCCGATGCTTCCCGCCAAGAAGCCTTGAGACCATCAATGGCCGGCAACGTGACCAGCACCATGAGTGGGATCTGGAAGTACATGTACACAAGGATCACGCCGGAAAAGTCGTTGATGCTGAACCACGACTTGTACGGGTCCCAACCGTTATCGGCCAAGATCTTGGTGCCCAAGCCTTGGCGGCCGAGCAGTGTCAGGAACAAGAACGCAAGGATGATGCCACCCATGTTGGCGGCAACGCCGCTGAAGGCCGCGACCAGTGACCGCAACCACTTCGGGCGCTTTGCCGTCGCCGCTGCGTAGGCGAGCGCCGTACCGAGGACGACTCCCAGTGCTGCGGTGACGAACGAGATCTTCAGTGAGTTCCGGAACGCCGCCCACTCGTCCGTAATCGCAGCGGTCATGCCGTCCGTCGTGAACGAACTGTCGTTGGCCACAAAAGCCTTGCGGATCAATCCGATCGTTGGCACCAACAGGAACAGCGTCAGGAAGGCGAAGAAAGGCAGGAGCCCGAGCCAGGCCCAGCCGCCCCGCTCACGCGAGACGACTGGGCCATCGTCAAAATCTGAGTTCTCGATTTCTCTGAGTTCTCCGACAGTGTTCGGGCTTTCAGTCTGATTGGACAAAGCAGCCGCGTCAGGCGTCGGCGACCATCGGGCCCCAGTTGGCCAACAGTGCGTCGTTGGCAGCGGTGCTCTGCTCCGGGGTCAGGAACACCACCTCGGCGAGGAGATCGGCGGGCGGCAGGTTGGCCCTGTCCGCTTCGCTGATCAGGCCGGCGGCGTCAACTGCTGCATACCGAGCCGGCATCCCTCCGCCACCGAGGTACGCCAATGCACCCTCGTTGGAAAGGATGTGCTCGATCCACAGTTGCGCGCACGCCTGGTGTGGCGAACCCGCAACGACGCCCTGCGCATACGGCGCACCGTATGCAGCGTCGGTCGGGAAGTTGATCTCGACCGTGAAACCGGCGTCTTCGACCGCACTTGCTAGTCCGGGGTAGTTGTAGCTCCAGTCGAGCGCGATCGGGGTCTCGCCGGAGATTACTGTCGCCTGCGTGACTTCGGTCGGGATCAGATTGCCCGAAGCCTTCAGCTCGGCGAAGTACTCGATTCCGGGCATGATGTCGTCCGGGGAGCCGCCGTTCGCGAGAGATGCGGCCATGACGGCGGCCAATGCTGAGCCCGACTCGCGCGGGTCGCCGTTGAGTGCGACCTGGCCCTTGTATTCGGGCTTGGCCAGGTCGGCAAAGCTCTTCGGTGCATTCGCGACGATGGTGGTGTTCGTGCCGATCGACATGATGCCGTAGTAAGCGGAAACCCAGTTGCCATCGGGGTCCTTCATGTTGTCGGGAACTTCGCCGATGGTCGACGGCTCGAATGGCGCCCACAGACCGGAATCAGCGGCGATGATCGCCTTGGCCGGGCTCACGTCAATGGCATCGGGCATGTCGTCCTGGCCTGCCAGGTTGATGACCGCATCGAGCTCCTCCTGCGACGAAGCGTTCGGGTTCTGCACCGGATAGGCGATACCGGGATACTTCTCGCCGAACGCAGCGAGCACACCCTTGTAGTTGGCCCACTCGTCGGGCAGAGCGATCAGGTTCACCCTCGCACCGTTGTCGAGGCACTCTTGGTAGAGGCCTGCCAACGGGTCCTCGCCCCCGGCCGCCGTTGTCGCAACTGCGCCCTCGGTTGTTGCGCTTGCACCTTCAGTGGTCGCAACCGCTGCTTCGGTAGTTGCGACTGCCGCTTCGGTGGTTGCGGCTGCGCCTTCGGTTGTCTCCGGAGCTGATGTCGGCTCGTCGTCGGACCCGCAGGCCACGAGCAGCAAGGCTCCGGCAACGAAGGCACCGGCAAGCCGACGGCTCGATGTGTAACGCTTCTTCATGTGATCTCTCCCCTGTAGGTGTAAGCAGCCTCCACGATGTAAATCAGTCGTGGACGCAGGCTGTCGAGCAACGGTACAGCATGTGAACTACCGCCTCGCGCAAGCACGACTCGCATTGGTTGATACGGTTTACGGGGGCATCGGTTGGCCGCCGACAGGCGCATTTTGCCCGGCTACTGGCGCATCGAAGCGTTGTCCCACCGAAGACCGGGTTTTCTTGTTTTGGTGGTTGACGTCGAACAGGTGTTCGTAGTAGGGTGGGGTCAGTTGATCAACCCCTTCCCGAACAGACACAACGACAGAACGGAACCGACAGGCAGAACCCTGTCCGATACCGGTATGGACTGATCGGGGAAGATCAACTGACCCCACCCTACTACGAACACCTGTTCGACGTCAACAACCAAAACAAGAAAACCCGGTCTTCGGTGGGACAACGCTTCGATGCGCCAGTAGCCGGGCAAAATGCGCCTGTCGGCGG
>JANOEM010000011.1:0-3504 GCA_031413195.1 Actinomycetes bacterium | reverse complement strand
GGTTCGACGCGGCGATCGTGTCGCTCGAGACCGCCACCGGCGCGGTCCGCGTGATGGTCGGCGGCAAGGGCTTCAAGCGCAACGTGAGCGAGATCAACATGGCTCTGGTGCCCCGTCAAACGGGCTCGAGCATCAAGTTGTTCATCCTGGCCGCTGCACTTCAGGCGGGCGCTCAACCCACCGACGTGATCGAGGGAACACTTCCGTGCATCCTGCCGAATCCGGGCGATTCACGGGAACCGTTCGTGATCGAAAGCGGTGTCAGCCGCGGGCTCAGCACGCTCGCCGTGATGACTTCGGCCTCGATCAACTGCGCCTACGCGCGGTTGTCGCAGATCGTCGGTCTGAACCGTGTCGTCGACACCACCTACCGAATGGCGAAATCGCCGTACTTGTTCAGTGGACAGACCAAAGCCGAGCGCGGTGGGGCCAGCCCGATTCAGCCCTACGCCAGCTTCGCAACGGGAGCGAACGAGATGAGCCCGCTCGACATGGCCGCCGGTGGCCAGACCATTGCCAATCAAGGGCTCCATCACGAGCCGTACTTCGTCGAGTCGATTGAACAGGCTGACGGAACTTCGATATACACCCACGTCGATCCGGGAACTCAGGTGCTCGACCCTGATGTTGCGTTGACAGCGGTCAGCATTCTGAAAGGGGTCATCTCGAACGGTACGGGACGTCGGTACCCGCTGGCCGACGGGCGGCCGGCGGCGGGCAAGACCGGTACCCAGGAGGACAACACGAACTCGTGGTTCGTGGGGCTGACCCCCGAGTTGTCCACGTCGGTGTGGGTCGGTAATCCCAACGGGTACATCCGGATGAACAACGTCCCGGAGTTCGTCGCCGACGGGGTGCAGAAGGTGCAGGGTGGCACCTATCCGGAGAAGATCTGGAAGCTGTACACCGATGCGGCACTTGCCGGTACGGCGTTCCAGGATTGGCCGGCGCCGCCAGCGCCGGCCCGACCGCCGTTGCGGCTCTATCTGCCCGGCAACGAATGCCTCGGCAAGTTGGTCAGCGGAACGATCATCGACCCCAATGCTCCGACGACGACAACGACGATCCCGCCACCCCCAGAGACCGACCCCGTCACCGGTGAGCCCGTTCCGACAGTTCCGGTGACAGCGCCAGCGGTTGTGATCAAGGCGGTCGACAGCGGTACGACCATTTCTCCCGATGTTCTCGACCCACTCGCCCCGCTACCGACTGTCGACCCGAAGGGGTTCGTGGTGTATGACTGTACGCGTGGACTTCCTGGCGCAACGATCGACGGTGAATAGATGACGACCCCGGAAGCGTTGCTGCAACTGCAGCTCACGGACTCCGCCATCGATCTGATCCGGCACCAGATGCCTCGGTTGCCCGAAGTCGTCGCCGCCAACGAGGCGCGGGCAGCGGTGGTCGCGTGGGAACAACAGGCCAAGGCGCTGCACGTTCGGATCGCAGGGTTCGAGGCCGCGATCGAGGAATCAGAACACGCAAGCACCGACATCACCAAGCATCGCACGAGGCTCGAACAGCAGCTGAGGACCGTCATCGCTCCTCGCGAAGCCGAAGCGCTGATGCACGAGATCGAGCTCTTGAACGGGAAGCGATCGCTGCTCGACGACTCGGAACTCGAAGCACTTGAGGGTCTTTCCGCGGCTGAGGAGCAACGGACCGAACACGAGAGCCTCGAAGCCGGGTTGCGGGACGCGGCCGATGTCGCGTCGGCGGCAGGTGCCGTCGCCACAGCCGCGAGCGAAGCAGATCTGGCAGCGAAGATCATCGAGCGGGACTCCATCCGGGCATCGCTCGATGCGGCGACGGTCGGCCGCTACGACTCCATGCGCGCGCAACACAACGGAGTCGCGATCGCGAAGTTGAACGGTTTGCGTTGCGAGGGCTGCCACCTCGATCTGTCACGCGGCGAGGTCGATGACATCAAGAGGTCTCCCGCAGATGATCTGCCGGAGTGTCCGAACTGCGGACGGCTCCTGGTCCGCTGAGTCGTGTTCCTCTGGTTCCTCGGCACCGCAATCGCCGCGGTGTGGTTCGTCTTCCGTGACCCGTTGTTCGACTATCGCCTGCTCTGTCTCGGTGCGTTGCTGCCCGACATCGTCGATGTGTGGTTCGGTGGTGCCCGCGCCCTGCACAGTCTCACCGTCAGCGTCTTGGTGCTCGTCGCCGTGGTCGTCTCGAGCAGTGGTCGCAAACGTTGGCGGAAGCGGGCCCTGGCCATCCCGATCGGGATGATGCTGCACCTCGTGTTCGACGGGGCATTCGCGAACTCGCAGCTCTTCTGGTGGCCGATCGGGGGCTGGTCGTTCGCTGATGATCCGCTGCCGAGTGTTGCCCGCGGCTGGATCAACGTCGGGTTGGAGTTGATCGGTCTCGGCCTGTTGGTCTGGGTGTGGCGGAACTTCGGCTTGAAGTCCGCGGTCAACCGGGAACAGTTCCTCCGAACTGGTGCGTTGGTACCTCAGCCGAAGCGCGCGGTGGTTCGCACACGCTGACGATGTGGTTCACTGTTGGCGTGTTGATCCTCGTCCGTCACGGCCGTACGGCGGCAAACGCAGCCGGTGTGCTGCAGGGTCGCCTCGACCTTTCACTGGACGAAGTCGGGCAAGAGCAGGCGCGCCAGGTGGCTGCGGCCATCGGTCCTGTCGACCGGGTGATCTGCAGTTCGCTTGCACGAGCGCGAGAAACGGCCGCACACTTCGGCATGGAACCCACCATCGACGACCGCTGGATCGAATTGAACTACGGCGAGTACGACGGTCTTCCGATCAGCGAAGTACCCGCCGAGGCGTGGACCAAGTGGAGCACCGATCACGAATTCGCGACTCCCGGGGGCGAGTCGATGGGAAGTCTCGACCAGCGGGTTCGCGCTGCATGCGAGGAAGCGTTCGCCGCCGCCTTGACCGAACGTGTCGTCGTCGTCAGCCACGTTTCCCCCGATCAAGGCGGCAGTTGCCTGGACACTCGGTTGTGAGATCTCGGTCAGCTTCCGGTGCCATCTCGACCAGGCCAGCGTCTGCCGAATCCTGCCCGGTGCGCACGGGCCCGTGCTCCGGAGCTTCAACGAGGTGCTGTACGCCCGCAACAGATAACTCCTGGGCCAGGCCCAGAGTCCGTGCCCGCCGGTCGGCGCGCTAGGGGACTGTCTGCGTCACACTCGAGGTGATGTAGTTGGTGTTCCACAGATTGGTGCCGTCGAACACAATTCCGCGAGGACCATCGGCGCCTGTGGGCAGAGCGATGTTTGTGCCGGCACCGGTTGCCGGGTCGATTCGGGTCACGTTGTCCGTGCCGGAGTTGGTGGTCCACAGATTGGTGCCGTCGAACACGATCCCCCACGGGAGGGTTGCACTCAGCCATTTCAAAGCATTAGCGCACTAGATATCCGTACCCGCCCTATCACTACCACGCAAGATGTGTTGCGTACGGTACCGGGACTTTTCATTGCCCAACATGCCGGTGGCGGGAAGGCGGATCACCTGCTCGCCGCTGCCGGCGAAA
>JANOEM010000010.1:0-3853 GCA_031413195.1 Actinomycetes bacterium | reverse complement strand
GTGTTCGCCGAACCGAGCCGTGACCACCCCCACGTCTCGCGAGGCCGACGCCCACACGTGGTGCTGCAGCGACGCGAGGAACGTGGTCCAGTAGAGCCCGCCCGCCGCTCCGAGGCCACCGCCGACCACGACGCGATGGGGGTCGAGCAAGTTCACAGCAAAGCCAACGATCGAGCCAAGCATCCACCCATCGTTGGTGACCGCTTCGGTGGCGGCCGGGTCGCCGGTGATCGCCGCCGCAACAATGGCTCGAGCATCGATACGGTCCGCCTGCATGGAGTGTTGGGCAAACCACTGCTGCAGACCAGTCCCGGATGCAACCTGCTCGGGCACGAACTCCGAGCGCCACGGCGGTTCGTCGAGGGGGTACGCGATCGGGCCGCTAGCAAGCACGATGGCGTTTCCGTTCGCTCCTCGCCACGGCGTGCCGTCAACGATGAACGCTGAGCTGACACCAGTGCCGACCGACACGTACAGAAAGCTCGGCGCCGAACGTCCGGCGCCAAGGCGCGCTTCCGCGAGCGAACCGGCGACCACGTCGGACACCACAGCAACTCGAGACGCTTCCAATGCAGCCGACACGTCGACGTCATTCCACGGGATCGTGTGACCCGACCGCACAACTCCGTCGTTGTCGACCAGTTCCGCGACACCGACACCGGTTGCGTCTACCGGTATCCGCCTTTGCTGGGCGAACTGCCGCAGTCTGACGTGAAGCACCGCCAGGTCATCAAGCACCGCTTCCCCGCCACGCTCAGGTCGGGTCGGCACCGTTCGGAAATCGAACATCTCGCCGGTCGCAGTATCGACGATCGCTCCAGCGATCTTGGTTCCCCCTACGTCCAGACCAATCGAGTACAGGTTTGTCATACGGGACCAGCGTTCAGCCTTCGAACGGCCACAGCGGCGCGGCACCGCAGGGGAGGTCGGTGACGGTGAAGGCCGCGCCCGACGCGACTTCGCCGGGCACTCGCGATGTGGTGACGAAAAGTACATCCCCGTCGCCCCCACCTAGGGCACACGCCGTCGGATATGACACCGGCAGTGCGACTCGGTCGACGAGGTTTCCGCGTGGTCCGTAGTGACGAACCTCGCCACCACCCCACACTGCGGCCCATACGCCGCCGGAGAGGTCGCAGCAAATGCCGTCGATCTGGCCGCACGCTCGGTCGACCGGCGTCCAAGGGCGCCTGGCCAGCGCGTCCGAAGCGACCGCGAGTTCCAGAAGATCAATCGAGTCCGCAAGCGAGTCGACGTACACCGCCTGATGCCCCTCGGGGAGGAACGCCAGGCCGTTGGAGACCGTGACCAGATCGATGAGCGTGGTGACCCCTCCGCGACCGTCGACGCGATACAACGATCCCGCGCCGCATTCGAAATCTTCGTGCATCGACCCGATCCACAAGCTGCCGTCAGGCGCGCAGCATCCCTCGTTTAATCGTGTCCTCGGTCTGATCTCAACACTCGCCAGATGGTTCAACGCCGCGCCGAAACCGGAGGTCGTATAGACGTCGGTGGCGTCTGCGACGACGTAGCCAGTCCCGCACCGTGCCCGAACCAGCGACACCACCGATCGACCAATCGCCCAGGCGTCGGTTTCACCGTCGACCGAGGTGGCGTATACAACGCCGGCCATCATGTCGAGCCAAACGAATCGCTCCACACGATGATCCCACCAGGGCCCTTCGCCGTGGCCAGCGATCGGGGGTGTCAGCTGCGTGGCGACTCGGCCATCGGCGACAGGAGATCTTGCTGTCATCGGATCACCCGTGCCGTACTCGAGTGAACCGTGCGTTCGACGTCTGCAGCGGACACCATCGAGGTATCGCCCGGAGTGGTCATCGCCAGCGCACCGTGTGCCGCTCCGAGCTCGACCGCCTCGGCCCACGATCTCCCGTCGAGCTTTGCATAGGCAAGTCCTGAGACGAAACCATCCCCTCCGCCGACCCGGTCGAAGATCTCGAGATTCGGTCGTGACCTCGCTTCGTGGAACTCGCCGTCTGCCCACACCACAGCACCCCAGTCGTTTTTCGATGCCGACTTGGCCGTTCGCAACGTGGTGGCCACGGCGCGCAGGTTCGGAAATCGGTCGACGACTGCGTCGATCATCTGCTTGAAGCTCGAACCGTCGAGCGCGGCGAAGTCGTGGTCAACCCCGGCAACATCGAAACCGAGGGCGGCGGTGAAATCCTCCTCGTTGCCGACCAAAACATCCACAGAGCGGACGATCTCACGATTGATCGCGATCGCCGCTGCCGAAACGCCGCGGGTGTTCCACAGTGATGGTCTGTAGTTGAGGTCGTAGGAGACAATCGTCGCAGCTGTGCGGGCCGCGTCGACCGCCTCGAGCGCGACCTCGGCAGTAGAACGCGACAAGGCGGCGAAGATCCCGCCGGTGTGAAACACCGTGGCCCGGCTGAGTCCGCGTCTGCGGGTCCGAGCGGGAGACAGGCTTGCGCTCACCGTCAGGGCTCCTGACCTCCACTTCTTCGACGGCGTTGACCAAACATCGATTCGAGGCTGAGTCGATCGACTCCGGCTGCTGGTCATGGCAGTACTGCACCAGACCCTCGACATGGTCACTGACGAGCGCAACCCCCACCGATAGTGGTGCGATCCGGCGCCGTTCGCTCCACCCGAACCGTTCGACCACCCCGTCTCACGACGCGACATGTTCACCCGGTGGCAGCCGGCCGCTGGTCCAGCCCGCGAGGCGCGCTGTCAGTCGACGCGCCGGATCGGCGGCATCTCGTAGGTTCCGTCGAGCACGCTGTCGCCCGGTTCGTACATGCGGAGCACCGGACGGAAGTCACCTGGTGGGGTCGGTAGCCAGTTCGCGGCCAGGTCGCCTTCGGGTGTTTCGGTCTGCATGAGGATCGTGATCGACCCGTCATCGTCGAAGCGGAGCCCGGGCGTACGGTCGCCGATCGAGTACCGGTCGATGGGGTTGTCGACGAGGTAGTAGCTCGGGGTGTCGTACATGGTGAGCGACCAGAAGGCCTTGGCGGGCGGCGGCGGATTGAAGGTCACCTCGTAGCGGTTGGCGCCGTTGAGCGTGTGGCCGTTCTCGTCCTGGTGCACGAGCTCGTAGTCGGCCTCGTAGCCGTGGTTGCCCCACAGCCCAGCGCGGGCCGCGAAGGCGCGGGTCACGTAGGCCCTCTTGCGGTCGTTGATCTTCCATTCGGGTGTGTCGATGGTGCCGGGGCCGAGCCGGTCGAGGTTGTAGTCGAAGAGGTGGAGCGCCGAGGTCCATGAGCCGGGCGGGGTGTCGCCGCCCGCGGCGAGGGAGTCGATCACGGCCTTGCCCTGGGCTGCTCCCTCCTTCAGCACGGCGATCAGCTCCGGGGTGAGATCCGACAGCGAGGCGGCGCCGGCCAAGCCTGCATTGGCGGCGACATCGAGGAACTCGGTGTCGCCGGCCGGTGGCGGGAACGCTGCCAGGTAGGTGCGGAAGCGCTCCCAGAAGACGACGTCGTCATCGACGCTGGTGTCGTGACCGGGTACGCCGCGACCGTCGGTCGTGCCGGGAGCCGCGCGCGGGGTGAGGGTGAACTGATCCTGCAGAGCCCGGACAGCGGCGAGGTCGACTTCGCCGTCGACCTGGACGCGCCCGACGATCACCGCCACGGTGCTGGGCACCTCGATCGGGGTGACGCCATCGGGAACCGGTCCGCCGTGGCCGGCGGGGACGAGGAGCCCGTCGGCGGCCGCGGTACCCGTAGCGCGCTGGCCGATGTAGGCGAAGTTGTTCGACCACGTATCGACGAACTGCAGCACGTAGTAGCGATCGCCGGTATCGGGGGTATGCAGCAGGAGCGGGCCGCCGCTCATGTCCAGCGGCGCGATGACGTAG
>JANOEM010000009.1:0-4844 GCA_031413195.1 Actinomycetes bacterium | reverse complement strand
CCCCGACACGCATGATGGACACAAGGCGCGACAAGCTCCGCTCTTGGGACGGCTGGACAACCCAGTTTGCGCTGCCCGCCCCGATCAACACTCAGGCGCAGGCCATTGCGATGAACCTCACGACCACGGGGACCGCGAACGCCGGCTATTTCACGCTGTTTGCTGCACAGACCCTGCGCTATGACGTCTCCAATCTGAACGTGACCGGACCGGGACAGACCATCGCCAACCACGCGATCACGAGGATCAGCGACCGCGGTGTCGCCTGCTACTCCTCCGGCACCGGCCACGTCATCTGCGACGTGTTCGGCTGGTACACGGGCTCGCCGCTGCGCGCGTACACTGCACCACCCGAGAATCCGCCCCCCCAGGGCGGGCCGATTCCGTGGGTGCTGCAGGTGCCACGCTTCGGTCTGAATCAATGGGTGCTCGACGGCGACGCCAAACGTACGGTTGACTCGGGCAACACCTGGCACTGGGCCGGCACAGGGCTCGTCGGTCAGGGTGCCGACAGCGTGATGTTCGGCCACCGGACGGAGCACGGTGGCCCGTATCGGAACATGCACCTACTCCGGGGAGGCGACTTGGCGTACGTGACGACGTCGGACGGTCGTCGCTACACCTACCGGATGGTGGGCGATACCTTGACGAGTAAGTATTCGATCGACATTCTCAATGCGACGCGGCGGGTCGGCGGTGAGACGATCTCGCTCGTGGCATGCTCGAAGACCAACCGCTTGCCGACCAGTCTCGAGTACCGCTTGATCTCCACGTTTGAGTTCGTCGGCTGGGAAGACATCGGCTGACGAACTGATTGCGTGTCCGTCGGTATCCTGAGCCAACCCTGCCGGGTTAGCTCAGTTGGTAGAGCACTTGATTTGTAATCATGAGGTGGCGAGTTCGATCCTCGCACCCGGCTCCGGTGAAAGTCCAGCTCAGAGGCCATTTCGGTTCTGAACTGGATTGCCCGAATCGGCTCCGTGCCCACGAATTGCCCACATATGCCCACAGAATCGTCTACGATTGGGGCATGCGAGGGAGCGTTCGAAAGCCTCGAACCGACGGTGGAACGTGGAGTTACCGGCTCGATCTCGGCTTCGATGACGTCGGCAAACGACGCCAACGCGAGATCGGCGGGTTCCGCACGAGGAAGGAAGCACAGGCCGCCCTCAACGATGCGCTGTCGGGTGTGCAGCGCGGAACGTTCGTCGCGCCTTCACGGACCACGGTGCGCGAGTTCCTCGAACTGTGGCTCGACGGCGTGAAGACCGAAGTGGCGTTGACGGCATGGGTGAGTTACCGCCAGGCGGTCCAGCGCTACATCAACCCGCACCTCGGATCGAAGCGACTCGGCGAGTTGTCAGCACTCGACGTGAAGCGTTGGCACGGCGTGCTCTTGACGTCGGGCCGTCAAGACGGCAAGCCACTTGCTGCGAACTCGGTCAAGCTCGCACATCGTGTGCTGCACCGCGCGTTGGCCGATGCGGTGCGCTGGAACCTGATCTTCGTCAACCCGGTGTCGTCGGTGCGCGTGCCGAAGGGCACCACAAAGGAACTTCGGGTTTGGACATCCGTGGAGGCCCGCCAGTTCCTCGATGCGTTGGCCGACGATCGCCTCGTTGCACTGTGGACCGTCGCGCTTCACACCGGTATGCGCCGAGGCGAGTTGGCCGGACTGCGATGGAGCGACGTCGATCTCGACGGCGGCACGCTCACGGTAGCGCAGCAACGCACCTCGGCGAACTACGAAGAGGTGATCGCCGCGCCGAAGGCGAAGAGCCATCGACAGTTGCTGCTGGCGCCGGCGACCGTCGCTGTCCTCCGGGACCATCTCCGGCGTCAACGTGAGGAACGGTTGCGCCTCGGCCCCGCCTGGACCGACAGCGGTTACCTCTTCGTCGACGAGGCAGGCGTCGAGTACCACCCGCAGCGTTTCACGAAGCTGTTCGCCGACGCCGTTGTAAAGGCGGGTGCGCCCAAGATCCGATTGCACGACACTCGCCACACGATGGCGACGTTGGCGCTCGAAGCCGGCGTGCACCCCAAAGTGGTGCAGGAGCAACTCGGGCACTCGGCAATTACCGTCACGCTCGACACCTATTCACAGGTCCCTCAAGCCGTTCGACGGGACAGCGCCGACAAGATCGCCGGCCTGTACGGCGCGTGAAGGGCAGATCCCGTCGGCTCGCAGATCGTAGACTCGGCACATGAGCACCGAGCCGTCCGCTCAGAGTTCTCTCATCGAGCGGCATCGAGACGAGATCATCGAACTCGTGCACCGGCATCGGGCGCGCTCCATTGCCGTGTTCGGCTCGGTCGCACGCGGCGAGGCCACCAGCGACAGTGACATCGACTTCCTCGTCGAGTTCGACCCGTCGAGCTCGTTGCTGGATCTCATCCACCTCGAGGAAGCACTCAGCGAACTTCTCGGCGTGAGTGTCGATGTCATCTCGGCCGCAGCGCTGCTGGAACGTGACAACGAGATTCGTCGAGACGCCGTCGCACTGTGAGCCGATCCGACGCGCACCGTCTGGCCGACATGGTGATGGCGATCGACGAGATCGCTGCGATCGTGGAACGAGGTCGCCCAGCCTTCGACGATGACGTTGTGCTTCGTCGTGCCGTGGAGCGATGTCTCGAGATCATCGGCGAGGCAGCCAAGTCGGTGTCGCCGGCGGTGACCGAGGCGCATCCGGAGATTCCCTGGTCGGACATGGCGAAGGTTCGAGACAGGTTGAGCCACCATTACCACCGGGTCGATCAGGGCCAGCTATGGACCATCGCCTCCGAGGATGTGGCGTCGACGGCGTCCAACATTCGTCGCCTCGCGGCTGAGGCGTGACGCGATCTGTGCACAGCCGTCGAGCAGCTCGCCGGCACCGTGTAGCCCCGAACGTAGGATGATGCCGATGGCGGTGCACCTCCCCGACGACGGAGCTCGCCGATTGGTAGCGGTCGCCGCTGCGCACAGGGTCAGCGTTGACGAGTTTGCTACAGCGGTCCTCATCGACAATGTGCCCGAGGTTGCGCGCGCCCCGGAACGTCGCTACCTCGCGTTCGTCGGGATCGGGGCGAGCGAGCAGGGCACCAGCCATCGCGTCGAGGCGCTGCTCGATGACGGCTTCGGTGGTGTCTGAGCCGAAGCGCTCGAGATCGTGCCGGTTGTTTCGAGCTGCTGAACCACTCTGGCGCCCGGCCGATCGAACCGTGTCCGAAGATTCGGTACATCGGATGGTGTGTGACGTTGGTCACCACATTTCGGTGCCAATGTGTCCGCTGAAGTTCGCTGGCGTCCGCACGTGTCCGCTGCGTCCCGTTGGTTCGTGACCGGGTCGTACCCTCAACGTTTAAGCCCCTTGCAAAGGGAGTTACATCGCTGTAAGTAGGTCAGTCCATGACCCCGTCCGATGCATCCAGCGAGCCGCCGGAGTCCCTGCTCCTGACCGTGCCCGAAGCGTCCCGAGTCCTCCGCATCGGCCGCCAGCTCGGCTACCAACTCGCTCACGAGTACCTCGCTTCTGGCGGGACCAGCGGACTCCCCGTGGTTCGATTCGGAAGAAAGAACTTGCGGGTGCCGAGGTGGGCGTTGAACGAACTTGCAGAGACCGGCCGAGTCGTCCGGCTCTGCGATGCCTTACCTGCGGGAGTGGGCCGTGGCGAGTGACGCAGCCGTCCACGACGTCGTCATCGGTCCTGATGCGAACGACGTTCGTTGCCGGCTCGGGCCGGCATCGTGGACGGTGCTCGAAGCAATGATGCAGCGAGCATCAGAGACCGACGACGGCCTTGCCGTCGCCGTCTCGATCCGGTCGCTCGCTTCGTCGCTCGGGCTCTCGAAGGACACGATCGCCCGGTCCGTCCGCCGACTCCGCGACGCCGGTCTGGTGAGCAGCATCCAGTGCCGCAATTCGTCCGGCGCCTTCGCCGCCGGTTCGTATCGTCTCGCTGTCCCGAGGTCGTGCCTGTCCCTCGTCGGTTCGTCCGTTCCGGCCGCTGCCGTGTCTGCTGCGGCTGTCGTCCGTCCTGTCCGCCGTTCGTGCGGCCAGCTCTCCCTCTCCCTCGAGGTCTGAGAGCCCCTGTCGTGTCTGTTCGTCGCTTCGCTCGTTCTTCAAAGTTCAGACAGGTGCCCGCGTATCGGTGGGAGTGGTCGTGATCCGGGTGACGACGTTGTATGCGTCGGGGGCGGGTGTGTCCGCGGCCTATTACACGGGCTATCTGACGCAGGCTGATGGTGAGCGACCGGGGGTGTGGGAGGGGTCGCAAGCACCGGGGCTTGGCTTGTCGGGTGACGTGACGACCGAAGCGCTCGAAGCACTCCTGTCAGGTCATCACCCGACGACCGGCGGGCAGCTCGGTTGCGTGTTGGCCGATCGGGTCGACAAGCACGGCCACACGATCAAAGCAGTGGCGGGGTTCGACGCGACGTTGTCGGCACCGAAGTCGTTGTCGGTGCTGTGGGGCTTGACCGGTGACGACGGGTACGCCGAATGTCATGACGTTGCGGTGAACGCGGTGGTGGCGATGGTCGAGAAGTACGGCTCGACGACGCGGATCCGCTCGAACGGGGCCCGGTTACATCCCGAGACGCAGGGGTTGACGGTGGGGGTGTTTCGTCAGTCGACGAGTCGTGCCGATGATCCGCAGTTGCATACCCATGTGGTGATCTCCGCCAAAGTCCAAACGGCTGATGGTCGCTGGTTGGCGTTGAATGCGTTGACGTTGAAGAAGTATCAACAAGCCTTCGGGTATCTGTATCAGTCGGTGCTGCGCGCGGAGGTCACGGCCCGGTTCGGGGTGGTGTTCGCTCCGATCGTGAAGGGCCAAGCCGAGATCGTCGGCGTCCC
>JANOEM010000008.1:0-3575 GCA_031413195.1 Actinomycetes bacterium | reverse complement strand
ACTGGGGATCCTGATACCACGTTGGTGGGGACGAAACGCCGCCTCCGAGCGCCTGCCACAGGCATTCGGTTTCAAGGTCGACATCGGCCCGGTGCGATTGCTGTCGAACGACTTCGTGGCCCTGGTCGTGGCGCCAATGGTGATGGTGTTGGTGGCGCTGTTCTTGAACAAGACCCGAACCGGGATCGCCGTGCGCGCAGCCGCGGAACGCAGCGACCGGGCCAACATGTTGGGCATCCCCGTCGCCCGCCTCAGCACCATCGTCTGGGCGCTTGCCGCTGCGCTGTCGTTCATCGCGCTGTACATGCGGGCCGGGATCCTCGGCTTTCCGATCGGGAGCGCGTTCGACGTCACCAACTTGTTGTTCGCAATGGCTGCGCTCGTGATCGGGCGGATGCAGAACCTGGTCGTCATCGCTCTCGCAGGTATCTCGATCGGGTTCCTGGGGTACTGGGTCACGTGGTCGGCCGACAGCCCGCTGCTGGTCGTGCCGATGGTGTCCGTCGCAGTCTTGGTTGCGTTGTTGCTCCAACGTCGATCGACGAGCAGGCGCGACACCGACGACACATCGTCGTGGCAAGGTGTCGAGGAGGCCCGTCCGCTCGAGCCGGCTGTGGCTCGACTGCCACTCGTTCGGCTCGCCCGGTGGGGTTCGGCAGGAACGGTGATCGCCACCGTCGTGCTCCTGCCGGTCATCCTGCGTGTCGATCGCCTGATCCAGGTCAACGAGACGGTCGTGTTCTGCGTGATCGGTGTCTCGATGCTGGTCCTCACCGGATGGGCCGGACAGATCTCGCTCGGTCAGATGGGCTTCGTAGCGATCGGAGCCGCTGTCAGCGCCCTCTGCACGTCGAGGTGGCACATCGACTTGACCCTGTCGTTGCTGATCGCCGCCGCTGCCGGGGCATTTGCGGCGTTGCTCGTCGGTCTACCGGCACTGCGCCTGCAGGGCCTGTACCTGGCGGTGACCACGTTGGCATTCGGTCTCAGCGTGACGGCGTGGTTGCTGAGCGATCGGTTCTTCGGTTGGATCCCTCGCGACAGGCTCGAGGTGGCGCCATTGTTCGGACGGATCGACATCGACACGCCGACCAGGTACTACGCCTACAGCATCGTGATCCTCGGTCTTGTCGTGCTGGTTGTTCGAGGTATTCGTCGCTCTCGAACGGGTCGGGTCATCATTGCGATGCGCGAGAACGAGCGGGGCGCGCAGAGTTTCTCGGTGTCAACCGTGCGCGCCAAGCTCACTGCTTTCATGCTCAGCGGAGCGGTGGCGGGGGTCGCCGGCGGCCTCTACGTGCACATGAACCACGCGTTCAGCTTGGGCCAGTACAGCCCCGGGGGAAGCTTCGCAGTCTTGACCTCGGCAATCATCGGCGGGCTCGGTTCGATCACTGGCGTGATCATCGGGGCCGTGTACATCGGCGCGACGTTGCGGCTCCCGGACGAATGGCGGTTGCTCTCCACGTCGTTCTCGGTGTTGTTGATCCTGCTGATGATGCCGGGTGGCCTCGGCAGCCAGGTCACGAAGCTGCGCGACCTGATCGCGGCATCGGCGATCAAGCGGGCGTCGAAGGGAGCGGCCAGCGCGGTCCTTCCCGGGTCGCCTGATCGGCAACCGGATCCCGTCGATGGAGCGGACCACAACGGATCGATTCCGAGCGGGTCGCTCATCAACGGGTCACTCGTCAACGGCTCGTTCGTCAACGGCTCGATTGCCTTGGAATCGGATCTCCGACCGATCACCGAGAGCAGCAGCAGTTGAGCCGGTTCCTCACTGCGGTCAGGCATCCAATGCGATGGTTGACAGGGATGTGCGCCGGCGAATCCGCATTTCCGCTGGTTGTCCTGTTCGGGCTGAACGCCGTCGACGAATTGGATCGGGCGGCATTCGGGATCCTGCTCCCCGATATCCAAGCCGACTTCGGTATCGATCTCCAGACAGCGCTGAGCCTGGTTGCCTTGGCGTCGGTCGCAGCGCTCGCGCTGCAGGTGCCGATCGCCCAGATGGCCGACCGTTCCAAGCGGGTGCCGATGGCCATCGCAGGCGCGCTGGTGTGGGCGGTGTTCAGCGGGCTCACCGGTCTTGCGACGGGCCTGGTCATGCTCACCGTTGCGCGATCCGGATCCTCGATCGGCAAGGCTGTCATCGACCCGACCCACAACTCGCTCCTCGCCGACTACTACCCGATCGAGACCCGCAGCCGGGTGTACAGCACCCACCGTGCGGCGAATGCTGTCGGGGCCTTCGTCGGTCCGCTCAGCGCCGGTTTGCTCGCCTACGCGTTCGGATGGCGAACACCGTTCTTCGTCTTCATGGTGCCGACACTGATCTTCGCGTTCCTGGCGCTTCGACTTCGCGAGCCAATCCGGGGAAGGTGGGAGCGGGCTGCGACCGGCGCAACCGAGGATGTGATCAACACCGAGGAGATCCCGGCTTCGTTCGCCGAGAGTTGGCGCACGGTCCAAAAGGTCGAGAGCCTGCGCCGGATCTGGTGGTCGCTGCCGTTCCTGGCCACCGCTCTGATCGGGTTCGTCACCCTTGCATCGATCCTGTACGAGCGCGAGTTCGGTCTCGACGCCCGCGCCCGTGGCATCGCTGCGGCGATCGCCGAGCCGTGTGCGCTTTTCGGTATCGTGTTGGGCTCGCGAATCGTCACGCGGAAGTACATGAACGACATGCAGGGCTTGATCAAGTTCCTGTCGTCGATCGCGATCGCGAGTTCAGTCGCGTTTGCCGGTTTCGCGCTGTCGCCGAACATCGTCGTGGCCGTCGCGATGAACTGTGTCATCTCGGCCTCACTCGCAACACTCGGGCCGGGCATCCTGGTCGCGTTCTCGCTCGCAATCCCTGCGCGTGCGAGAGCAACGGGATTCAGCGTTGCGTCGCTGTGGGTGATCCCCGGTCTGCTCGTGCTGCCACTGATCGGCTGGGTGGCCGACAAGTGGAACGTCCGGATCGGCATGCTGGTGATGCTGCCCTTGTTCCTGATCGGTGCGCTGATCCTGCGCAGCATGGCGAACGTGATCGACGGCGACATCGCCCAGGTGTGGAAGGCAGCGGCAGCCCGATCCGAGGCCCTGTATCAGCGGCGCCATGGCGAAGCCGACTTGTTGCTGGTGCGTGGAGTCGATGCCGGGTACGGCAACAGGCAGATCCTGTTCGAGGTGAACATCGACGTCAAGGAGGGCGAGATCGTCGCCCTGCTCGGCACGAACGGCGCGGGAAAGTCGACCTTGCTCAAAGCGATCAGCGGAATCGTCGAAGCCGATCGGGGTGCGATCGTGCTGGACGGACGAGACATCACCCACGCGCCGCCGAATGAGATTGCGACCCTTGGGATCAGTCAGATGCCCGGTGGCGCCGGCGTGTTCGGTTCGCTGACGATTCGCGAGAACCTGCAACTCGCGGGGTGGACGCAGCGCCGCAAACCCGATGAAGTCCGGGCCAGCACGGCCGCCGTTCTGGAGATGTTTCCCATCCTCGCGACCCGGATGGACAACGCTGCCGCGGACCTCAGCGGTGGTCAGCAACAGATGTTGGCGTTGGGGATGGCGTTCATCTCGCGTCCTCG
>JANOEM010000007.1:0-8575 GCA_031413195.1 Actinomycetes bacterium | reverse complement strand
CGTCGAATCGGACGCGACCGACCCCGGCCGAACCCGTCACGACGTTGACAAAGTTGACACGAAAGCCGGTGGCCGGCGTACTCACCGTGTAGTTCGCCAGGAACTGTTCGTACGGAGGCACCAGCATCATGAACGGATCCGAAATCGTGCTGTCGAACGACGAGCCGTTCGAGAATTGGCCAACGAGAATCGGTCCGGTGGAGGTGATCGCAGATCGCTCCGTGATGATGCGTTCGTGCACCTGCCCTGCGTCGAGCGTGGCCACGACCGACCCGTTGACCGAGATCTGCGTACCGTCCTCGGCCGCCAGGAACCGGAACGTGTCACCTGCGGTCCGCGTGGCGAGCGGAACGGTGACGAATGCCTCGCCCCACGTCGTGAGCGGCGGGATCTGTTCGACGATGTGGTCGCAATAGGGGACGCCGATGGGGACGTTGACGCATTCGTTCCCGCCGAACACGGCGACCGGCTTGTCGGTGGAGATGCGCGTCCCGGTCAAATCGACCGAATCGTGGAGCTGGTAGGTGTCGCCCACGTCGAGGGTCAAGTTATGCGGCACATCGCCATAAGACGTTCCGGGCGGGAACTGCAACGTGACGACGGTGTTGTTCTCGGTAGCGACGATCCCCACCTGCGCGCCGCTGGCCGCCGGGTAGGCGAAGGCGAGGTACTCGGTGCCGAGGGTGTCTGCGGGCAGTCCCAGATACGCGTCAGTCGTGTACTGGATCCGGTTGAGTCCGTAGACGGTGACGTCAGCGGTGGCAGTGACGTGTATGCCCAGAGGCGACGTCGAGTCGTACGAACTCGTCTGTACCTCAGGCGGAAGGGCCACGGACGTGACCGTGCCAGGAGCGACCGCAAAGGTGGTCGAGAAGCCGATCCCAGGCACTTCGACGAGACCGGTCGCGGACTGCATACCCGTGATGAACAGCGTCAGTGTCGGTTCTCCCGAGTAGTTCTTGTCGAACATCAGCCAGAACTCGCGGCCGGCCGTATCGGCGCCTGCCGGCACAGCCGCGCTGGGCACCACGACCGTCCTCACCACCTCGTCCACGCCGCCATCGCCATCGCTCACCGTCAATCGCACGTTGTACGTGCCGGCCGAAGAGAACGTGTGGCTGAGCTTGACGCCGACGCCGGTGGTCCCGTCACCGAAGTCCCAGACGTACGAGAGCACGTCCAGGGTCCCGGGGTCGCGTGCGAACCCGCGCACCGAGAGCGCTGCACCGCCAGCCGACGGCCGCCCTCCAATCGCCATCGACGCCAGCGGGGCGACGTTCTTGACGACAATCGTGGCCGTGTCGGTCATTCCGCCCGGCGCGTCATCGTCGACGACTACCACCGACACGTAGGTCCCGTCATCCTGGAATAGGTGGTTGTGCGGGCCGGCGCCGGCGTAGGTGCTCGAACCGTCACCAGCATCGACCGTTACCTTGGTGAATTCGTCGGGCACCGAGGTCGCCCCGCCGCCGAGCGCCACCTCACTCCCTTCATCGACAATCTGGTCAGGCCCTGCATCGGCCACCGCGGAGGCGACGACAATCGTCGCGTCGTTGGTATCCGCCGCGCCGGTGGAGTCCACAACGGTCGCGATTATGGAATAGGTGCCCGCAGCCAAATAGGCATGCGGAACGTCGCTGACGATCGAACCCACGCCGGAGAGCTCGACCAGGGCGCTACCGTCACCGAAGTCGACCGACATCGTCAAGGGGTCTTCGGGCGCATCGGTCGCGACCAGTGAGTAAGGCCGCTCGACACCGACCCCGACGCGCCAGGATCGCGGACCATCGACAGATGGCATCTGGTTCGCGACCGTCACCTGCAACGTGTCGATGTCTACCATGCCGTCGTCGTCGGTGACTGTCAACGTCACCGTGTAGACGCCCGGCAGGGCGTACACGTGAACAATCGTGGACCCCTGCTCGCTGGGCTTACCGTCACCGAAGTCCCACATATAGTCCACGATGACGCCATCCTGGTCAGTCGAGGAGAGTCCACTGAACGTGGCGGAAAGGCCCTGTGCCGCAGACAGGTCGGGTCCGGCGTCTGCCACTGGTGGCGCGGTTGGAACGGTGATCGCAGCGGAGAGGTTCACGATGACGTCTTCCCATTGGTAACCGTTACTAGATGGCGAACCGTCAAAGGCAAGCTGTGGACCGCCCGAGGGCCGGTTGAACAACACCATGTTCGACGTCCGGTTCGGATTGGCGGCCGCGAGGCTGAAGGTCATCTCTTGAGATGGGTCGCCCAGCGCTGCCAATTCGGCGAGCGACAAGTTCGAGGTGAAGAAGGCAACACGATCACCGCCGGCAAGTGGGATGTCAACGTCGGCGGTCGACGGATTTGTGTTTGGAGCATTGATGATGACTGCACGGGCGAGAGCCTCCGCCGCATAGCCCGACGCGCCGGGGGCGATTCCGGCCACGACGCCGTCGGCCTCGTCGACGCGATACATCGACAGCTGTTGGGATCCGTACCCATAGACGCGATCGAACGTGGCCACGATCGGCGACGCCCCGGCGATGGAGAGAGACTGCACCCCCGCAGCGCGGGTGAACTCCGCGCACCGAAAGGTCACAACATCGCCCAACTCACCGGCGTCGCCGCACACCGGGATCAGTAGCTCGCCTGGGTTAAGGACCTCGACAGAGGCCGACTGAACCGAGGTATTGCCACCGCGGTCGATGACCCGCAGTGTGGGAACGTAATAGCCGGCGGCGTAGGTGTGGGTGACTACAGCACCGGATGCTTCCGTGCCGTCCCCGAATGTCCACTGATAGTCCGCGATAGGACCCTCGCTATCGGACGAGCCGCTGCCGTCGAGTGTGACCGTAAGCGGGGCGATGCCGGCGATCGGCGCGGCGACAAGGGCTGCCGTCGGCGGCGTTGTGTCTGGAGTCAGTTGGGCCACATTGTCCGCAAGGTTGCCAGCCTGGATGTGCGCGTCGAAGGCCGCGACGCCTGCCGAGATGACGGCGTTCGACAGTTCGGCCAAGGCGCCATCAGAGGTGGTGGCGACATCAAGCGGGCCGAGGTCCATCAACAGCAGGCGGAAGCCCTCGATCTGGGTGCTGTTCAGGCCCAATCCGATCAGCACCTGCAGCTCGCTGTTATTGAAGCCGCTTATCTGGAGCCGCGACTGCATCGCCGTGAAGCGAGCCGCCTCGTCGGGCGTGAAACTCCAAGCGAGCCCGTTCGCTGCAAGCTGCGTGCGCAGATCACCAATGGCCACCGCCAGCTCGGCGTACTTCGAGGCCAGCCGATCGGCGAAGTCGTCGAGCGCTCTGGCTTGCAGCTCGACATACGACGACTGACCGCCGAGCACCGCACCGTCGATCCGCTCCATCGCATGGAGCACCGCTTCCTGCAGGGCGGCCACTTCCCAACCCCGGTTGGCGACCTTGTTGACAGCGGCGTCGAGCGGATCTGCGGCCTGCTCGTTGAGCGCGTAAGGGTTTGCCGCCGGCTGCGCCACACTCGTGAACGCTGAATCGGGCGGATCGGCCGCGATGCCCGACGCCGACTTCCACAGGTCGTTACTGACCTTTCCGAGCGCCTTTGTACCGATATCCACGCCCGAGTTGAGAGTTCCCTCCGCCTTGGCCCACGTGCCGTCGGCACCGAGCTGGAGAATCCCGACCGCAGTTGGCTCGCTCACGACGCCGAGCAAGCTAGTCGCCAATTTCGCGCTGCCGACGAGCTGATCCGTCGTTCGTGCAACCAGCGCCACGCCGTACAACTGTGTCGCCGTGCGGGCCGCTGCGGCGACCGGGAGACCGAGCTCCTCCTTCAACCTCGCCTTGTCGATTTCGCGACCGTTGCCGTCGTAACGCACTTCGAAACCGCGATTCGGACTGAATCCGAGGATGCCATCCAGAGTCGCTTCGTACAGGCCGTTCTGGTTGACGTCGAACACGACGTCGTACTGACCGGCGCGCAGGTATGGCAAGTAGATCGGATGCTGGATCACCTGGAGCCCGACCACGGTGTTCGGAATGCCGTACACATTCGAGACGTCGTCCAATTCGACCTGATCGGCACCGGTCCAGTCGCGGTTCGGCACGATGTAGACGTCGTTCGCCGGAAAGATCCCCCCGCCGCCTGGGATCCCCGTGACGTACACTCCCTCGCTCGATCCGAAGCGATCGGCGAGCAGCCCCTGATCGTTCATCAGGACCCATCGGTCCGTATCACCGGCCGTCCCGCCGCCGCCACCGCTGACGGTTACCACGGCAGTGGCGGACGCCGTCGCTCCGCCGGTGTCGACGACGGTTGCATTAACCGTGTAGACGCCAGCGTTCGTATACGTGTGGGCGGCAGTTGCAGAAGCGCCGGTAGGTGTACCGTCACCGAAGTCGAGCAGATAAGTGAGGGCTTGTCCCTCGGGATCGGTCGATGCGCTTGCATCGACCATGACATCGAGCGGCGCCGGGCCGGTGCTCGGCTGCAGCGTAACCGACGCCGTCGGGGGCAGATTTGGCAGTGCCGCCTCGATGCGCGCCGCGACTGCGAGCAACTCACTCGAAAACGTGTCGTACTCGTCGACTTGCAACTCAAGGCCATCCGCGATCGAACGCACGATGTCTGGGTACGGAGTGTCAACAGGCAGATCCGATGGGTCCTGCGTCGAGTGAGTACGGATCGCGGCAATGTCGGCATCGCTGTAGCCGAGCGCGTGAAACTGAGAGATCTCGTCCGACGTGAAGCCGGTCGTCCGCACCCGCGCGTACAGGTCGGCGAGAATCGCGGCATCAGTGGCGCTGAGCGCGACCCCGGCGAGTTCTGGGTCAGTCGCGGCCTCCTCGGCCCAGGCGCGCAGCGCCACTTGCGTCCGTTCGATCTCACGGGCCAGATCGCTCGCGTTCGATCCCGTCGCGCGCAGTTGAGTTATCGCGCCGGCATCACTCGATGCGGCGGCTGCGCCCTGGTATCGCTCAAAGCCGTGAAGCAAGGCCTGTGCGTAGGCCCACTCCTTCTCGACTGAACGAATGAGCGCATCGAGCGTCGGAGGGGCGAAGTCCCCAATTGTCGTGAACTTCGGCGGAAACACCACGCCGAAGTTCGGGTCAGGCGGCTCGTTGAACTGATCTTCGTACATCTGCGCGACACCACATGAAACTGCCTTGAGGATGTCGAGCGCCTTGTTGATGTTGGCGGTGAAGGGATCCTGAATGAGAAACCCAAAACCGAATCCGCCGATCGACATGACAAAGGTGGGCTCAAATGGAGTGAGGCTCGCCGGCTTCTGCCCGACGGTGATTTCTTTGGTGATACCTCTCATGCCGGTGGCCTTTCCGGCCACCTTTTCGAGCACATCCGTCAACTTGCACATTTTGTGCATACGGTCTGACATTTCAAAAGCTGCCGCTTTGAAACGTGCAACGATCTCGGCATCGGGATCCAGCGGACACGTGTCGCACGACGTCACGTAAAATTCCACACTCGTCTCCAGCGGCTCCTCGATGCTGTTCTCGACGAGAAGCCGATATGCGCCGGGGACAAGTGGCGATGCCTTCACAAGGGTGTAGAGCGTCCCGATGCCGAGAAGATGAGTCGACTTGCCCATTCCAGGCGCGGGCTTGTCGCAGCTCAAGGTTGAAAAGTCTCCCGCCGCGGGCACAATGCAAATGCGGCCGCCGGCGACATCGGAACGAACGTACGCCCACACCGATTGCTGGTCCGTGAACTGATCGTTCGGATCACCTGCGGCGTCGGCGGGAACTGGCCCGTACAACCCAGCGCGCGCCGGGGTTGCGGTCAGCCCGAACGCGCAGATACCCGTGAGCAAACCTACCAAGGCAGGGCTCACCAGAAATCGCCTCGAAAGGTCGCTCATGCGCATGTCCCCGCCCTCGGTGTTCGCCCGATCGACCGAATCATTGATCGGTACTCGCAACGTAAACCTCTGGTCGATACGAAACAAGTCCGAAATTGCGGTCAGACGACCGCTGTTGGTGACCCGATCGGATCGTGGATTGCAGCGCCCTTACGGGCCGTCACGGCCGCGCCTTCACAGGCCGAGATCGGGTGCCGACGGATGATCTCCGTCCCGCCCGGGTGGGACAGCGATCATCCATTGGGCCCAGAAGCCAGCGCATGAGCAGGCCGCTGGCTCAGCCCAATCGGTCGAGGACGTTGGCGGTGATGCGTTCGATCTGACGGTCTCGCCCGGCAAGGCCGTGGGCCCAATCCGTGCTTCCGGATGTGACCACGGTTCCTCCGCCGGGCGAGGTGTACGTACCCAGCACGGCATGTCCGTGGCCGATGCGTTCGACCGCAGCCGGATCGCGCGTGCCGAACAGACGGGCGGCGATGAATTCATCCTCGGCCGGTTCGTTCGGCTTCGGCGGGCGCGCGGCCGTAGTGCGGGTGAAGTGCGCTGCCGGCGCAGTTCCGAGGATGACGAACGTGTCCGGCGTGCCGTCTTCGTGAGTCGGATACGGCAAACCGTCGCGGTACGTGAAGTCGCAGCCGTCGCATTCGTAGCCGACAACCGTGGCGTCCGCACCCAGCAGGTCGCCGTAGCCAAGGCCGGTGCCCTCGAACAACCAGTGCTCAGGGCGGTGGACGGTGTACCCGCCGGCGCCATTGGTCACACGCTTGCCGATCCGGTGATAGCCGCCCCGCGCAAAGCTGACGCCTGTCATGTGGTTCTCGGGACGGCCGATCAATTGGTCGCTCCAGATGCTGGTCAACTCACTCGATCGATCGGTGTCGTACACCGGGTCTTTCTTGAACTGGCCCTTGTAGCCGATCATCCTTGAGGCAGGCCCGCCCCGGACCGCCGCCGGGTCGTTTCGGTCTTCTGTGTTGCGGTCCTCCAGGCGAACTTGCCAGAACGATGTGTTGCCCGAGAAGAAGGCGACGCTGCCGCCCCGACCGATGAAATCCTCGACAGTGTCTCGCATCGGCCCCGACCAGTATTCGTCGTGGCCGACCGAGAGCAGTAGCCGCTTGTTGTCGAGCAGGCGAGGGTGATCTTCGAGATCCGCGTTGGTGCACACGTCGATGCCGTACCCTTCGCGTTCGGCCCACTGCAGGAACGGCAACTCCCAATCCGGCCAGCCCGCCGAACCGGCGTAGGGCGACAGCTTGTGCTGGCGCAGGTAGCCGACGTGGGCATTCATGTCCGGGTCGGGCGGATGGATCGTGGTCACCCGCCTGCCGGCCCCCGGTGGCTTGAAGAGGTAGCCCCGCGACATCGGCCGTTGCAGCGAAGACACAGTGGCACCCGTGTACAGATTGTGGCCGCCGAAATCGTTGTAGGCATGCCACGTGTTGGTCGCCAACTGAAGCAGGATCGTGTTTGCAGAATCGGCCGCTGGCCGCAACGCGAAGAACGCGTGGTCGCGACGAATCTTGCCGTCGACCTCGATGGTGAGCACGACTTCGTAGTAGCCAGATCGCCAATCAGGGTCGGCCGTCAGCGTCGCCGCGGCAGGCCAACCGCAGCCGAGCTCGTACGAACGCGCAGGTGTCGGATGATCGCCGCAGGGAACGATGTCGGACCACACGACCTCGCGGGTATGGCCGACTCGCGCGACTTCGACATGCACGTCTCGGCCCCCCGCAGACGACACGTGCAACGCGACCGCGCCGGACGGCTCGATCGATTGCGGCCAGCAGTACCCAGTAACCGTCTCGAATGCCATCCGCCGAGCGTGCCACACCGAGGCAGCATCCGCTGTCGTCGGCAACACATGCTCAGCGCCGTGCGATCTCCAGTGCGGGCCACAGGTCCGGATCGATGCGGGCGGTAGCGAAGTCCACGTCTGCTTCGACCTCGCCAGCCGATCGGGCGCCGAACAGAATACGCGTCACTGCGAGGTTGCGGGAGACGAACTGCAATGCGGCCGCTGGCAACGCAACTTCGAAGTCCTCGCTCACTGCTTGCAACCGCTGTGCCTGACGCAACACATGGGACGGAACGGCGGCGTAGTCGAACGTCGCCCCAGCCATCGGCGCGGCGAGCAGGCCACTGTTGAAGACACCGCCGACGATCACGCTGACGCCGAGTTCGGCACAACGCGCGAGCAGGGTTTCGCCGCTGCGATCGAGCAACGTGTACCGGCCGGCCAGCAGGATGCAATCGAGGTCAGCGCCTCGATCGCAGCGCAGCACAACTCGTTGCCTTTGCCGATCGTGAAGGTCATGCCGTGGCCCTCGTGCTCACCATCGGTGTGCAGCACCACGTGTGCGGCCGAGTAGTCGGGGTCTGGATGATCGGCATCGCTGCCATGCAGGAACGCCGACGTACGCGCCCGCAGGTCGTGCGTACTGACAGCGAGGATCGTGGTCATGGCGCTCCGATTGGGTCAGCGGCGGGTCCGTCGCAGGTCTCGCGACCATAGGCGCGAGACTGGAGGCTTCGGGCCTTGAACGTCTCGGGACAACAGGTGAGTGCACGGATCGTGGTAATCCGCATCGTGGACACGCCGTGACACTGCGCTTCGCTCTCGTCGGTGGCCCGATGTACGACCACCTGTACACGCTGCTCGATAGCACCGATGTCGAAATCGTCGTGCACGCGGACCACCCCACGCTGAACCGTCGAGTGGCAGAGATGCTCGAAGCC
>JANOEM010000006.1:0-1821 GCA_031413195.1 Actinomycetes bacterium | reverse complement strand
TGCCTATTGGAACCCCGACTTACGGTTCTGGGTTCTCAGTCGCTTCGACGATGTCATCGATGCGTTCCGCGACTTCGAGACCTTCTCGTCGGCGGGGGGAGTTGCGCTCGAGAACCGCCGGCCAATCGATCTCGATGTCGCTCCGGGAAGTGGGTTTCGGCAAATGATCGAGATGGATCCACCCGACCACACGGTCTTTCGCAAACTGGTTTCGCGTGTCTTCACGATCCGCAGGATGGCGGCGATGGAGAACGAGATCCGCCGGATCGTCAATGGGTACATCGATGACGTGATCGAACACGGTGAAGCCGACCTGGTTCACGACATCTCAGGGCCGTTCCCGATGGACGTGATCGCTTCCGTGCTCGGGATCCCGGTCGGCGATCGCAAGGGTTTGCTCGACCACGCCGACAAGATCCTTATCCGCGAGGACGGTTCGATGCGCATTCCGCACGAAGCCGCAGTTGGCATGTTCGGCCTGCTCGAATACTTCATCGACGACCTGCCCAAGCGCCGGGCAGGGCAGGGGAGTGGCTTGATCTCCGATCTCGTCGGCCTCGAAGTCGACGGTCGGGCGTTGACCGACGAGGAGTTGCTCGGGTTCTGCGTGCTGTTCGTGATCGCAGGTCACGAGACAACGACCAAGCTCGTCGCGAATGCGATCGAGGTGCTTTCCCGTCATCGATCGCAACGAGACGCGCTGGTGGCCGATCCAACCCGTGTTCCCGCAGCGGTCGAAGAGGTGCTGCGATTCCACAACTCCACTCAGTACATGCACCGCACGCTCACCCGCAACACCGTGCGTCACGGCAGCACGCTCGGCGCAGATGACTCGGTGCTGCTCCTCATCGGAGCGGCGAACCACGACGAGCGCGAGTTCGGCCCGACCGCCGAGATGTTCGACATCTCGCGCAGCCCCGAGCGCCATCTCGCGTTCGGGTACGGAGCACACTTCTGCCTCGGCGCCGCGCTGGCCCGAATGGAGGGCAAGGTCGCGCTCGAGGAGATCCATCGGCGGATGCCCGATTTCGAGGTCGATCACAACGCCAAGGTGCGATTCCACAGCGGCAACGTCACCGGTTGGTCGAGTCTGCCGATCTCGTTCACGCCGGGGCCTCGCTGATGGTTCGCTACGGCTACATCGGCCTCGGAATGATGGGCTCGGCGATGGTCGAGCATCTCATCGGCACCGGCGCGGTTGTCACGGTCTTCGACATCGATCGCGGTGCCGTCGATCGGACTGTCGAGCTCGGAGGCGTCGGCGCATCGAGCGCAGCCGAGGTTGCCGCGGCGAGCGACGTCGTCAGCATCTGCGTGCCGGCAGCGCACCACATCGAGGCCGTTCTCAGTTCTGCCGGGGGAGTCGTCGACGGTGCGCACGAAGGTCTTGCGCTGCTGATCCACTCCACTGTTCACCCGGACACGGTGACCCAAGCCAGGTCGCTCGTCGCAGACTGGGGCGTCGACCTGTTCGATGCGTGCGTCGCGGGTGGTGAACGTCTTGCTCGGTTGGGGCGTCAGATGGTGCTCGCCGGAGGGTTCGACGAGATGAGTGGAGCCGTACGTGGCCTGCTCGACATCTACGCCGAAACGATCATCAACGCCGGAAAGGTCGGCTCTGGCGCAGCATTGAAGATCGCCGTGAATGTCATGACGTACTCGCAGTTCGCTGCCGCAGCCGTCGCCCATGACCTGTTGAAAGCGAACGGCGTCGAGCCGGGTGCAGTCTTGGATACTTGGCGTCATCTCGGGATGTTGGGAACTCTCACCGAGCAGTATTCCGCGCTGTTGGGTGTTCCATCCGAACACATCACAGGCGCA
>JANOEM010000005.1:0-2362 GCA_031413195.1 Actinomycetes bacterium | reverse complement strand
TCGTCGAGAAGCACCCAGAAACTCTGGTAGTTGGAAGTGCCGTAGGCCGGATCGGTGACACACGACACCGAACCAAGATCTGCGAACGCGTCGTGGTAGCGACCGGCACAACTCCGTCGGTACTCGACCATGGCATCGAGCTTGCCGAGCTGAACGAGACCGACAGCCGCCTGGATGTCGGTCATACGGTAGTTGTACCCAATCTCCAGGTACTCCTCGAAACGAACGCCACCGGCGAGGTGTCGCTCGGCTGCACTCATGCTCATCCCATGCTCGCGGAGCCGTCGCAGGCGACGTGCGGCGTCCTCGTCGGCGACAACGACCATGCCTCCCTCTCCAGTCGTGACGAGCTTGCGAGGATGGAACGAGAAGACCACGAAGTCCGAGTGCGTCCCGATGATCTGCCCGCGATACGTCGACCCGATCGCGCACGCAGCATCCTCGACCAGGGCCAGACCGTGCTGGTCGCACAGGCAACGGATCGCCTCGATGTCTGCAGGAACACCGCCTTGGTGTACGAGTAGCACTGCGCGCGTGCGCGCTGAGATGACCGCCTGAATGGTCTCGACAGTGAGATTGCCAGTCTCGAGATCAACGTCCGCAAAGACCGGTGTCGCACCGACATACGACGGAGCATTCGTGGTCGCGATGAACGAGAACGAAGGGACCACGACCTCATCGCCAGGGCCAACACCGGCACCGATCAGCGCCAGGTGCAGACCGGTCGTGCAGTTGGAAACGGCAACGGCGTGCGCCGCGCCGACGCGAGACGCAAACGCCTCCTCGAACTCGGCCACCTTGGGACCTTGCGCGATCCACCCGCTCCGCACGGCGGCAGCGGCGGCCTCGGCCTCCGCCTCGTCGAGCCACGGTCGCATGATGGGGATCTGAGAGGCGCTCATTCGACTGGTCCCTGCTCGTGCTGCCACCAGTGAACGAGACGACGAAGGCCTTCCTCCAGGTCGACCTCAGCTCGGAACCCCAGCGCGTTCCGAGCGTTGTCGGTCTCGGCCAGCCGACGAGGGACGGCGTTGACTTTCCGTTCAGGACCGTACTCGGGGTCGAGATCGGGTCGCCCCATCACCTTCAGGAGCGTTGCTGCGAGTTCGTTCAAGCTGGTCTCCACACCGCTCGCGACGTTGAAGGCGGCATCGGTGGCGTTCGATGTGACAGCCGCGAGATTGGCCCGAGCGATGTCATCGATGTAGACGAAGTCCATCGTCGTCGAACCATCTCCGAGGATCAGCGGCGGCTGACCTGCAGCGATCCGATCCATCCAACGCACCAGCACCTCGGTGTAGACGCCGTGGATGTCCATCCGCGGCCCGTACACATTGAAGTATCTCAGCGCGACGTACTCCAGGCCATGTGTTTCATGGAACGCTCGGAGCAGGCCCTCGTTGTAAACTTTTGCCGCGCCATAGAGGGTTCGATTCGAATACGGATGATGAGTCTCCGAGGTCGGGAACACATCAGCGAGGCCGTACACCGAGGCCGACGACGCTGCAACAAGTTTGGCGACACCGAGAGTAGCCGCGGTCTCGACAACGTTGAACGTCCCGGTTCCGAGCACGTCGTGTGCAAGTCGCGGTTCCTCCGCGCACTGCGTGATCCGAATCGCTGCCTGGTGGAAGACGACATCGCAGCCGGCCATCGTGCTCCGAACCGTGTCGAGGTCGCGGATATCACCCACGACAAGGTCGACGCGACCCGACCCGAGTGCCGCTGCGAGATTCTCGCGGCGTCCGCGCACGAGATTGTCGAGCACGACAATCCGTTCAACACCCTGGTCGAGGAGCTGATCGGCAATCGTCGAGCCGATGAGACCCACCCCTCCCGTGATCATCACTCGTGCGCCCGCCAGATCGGTCATGGTGCTGACCTGCGATCGTCGATCGCAATCGTCGTGCCGCCCTCGGCGAGACTGCGATCCGAAGCCTCGAGGATCTTGAGCACGCGGAGCCCCGACTCAGCGCCGGTGAGTGGCTCGCGACCTTCCTCGATCGAGGCCACCAACTCGCGAATCACCGATCCGAGTGCTTCGGTCTCGCGCAGCGCCGGGGCAACCATGTCGCCGGTGCGATAGGAAACGGAAGCGATTGCACGGGTGTCGCTGTCCGGGTCCGTCAGCACCTCGACGCCGCGGTCGTACACGCTGATTCGCTGGGCAGGATTGAGGTCGTCGAAGACCAGTGTCCGACGCGATCCACCCACGATCAACGTGCGGACCTTCGTCGGAGACAGCCAGTTCGCATGGATGTGAGCGATCGCCCCTGTAGAGAGATAGAGCGTGAGGTGAGCGACACACGCCTGGCCTGCCGAGATGGGGTCGGCCCCGTGCGCCGCAACCCGCTCGACGCGC
>JANOEM010000004.1:0-4005 GCA_031413195.1 Actinomycetes bacterium | reverse complement strand
GTCGCGGCCGACAGCGGCTTCGGCGGCATCGTCGCTCCCCCGCTGATGCTCCAGACCTGGACCATGGCGACACCGATGATCACCGGCATTCGCGAACGTGGAGGTTCGCCGGTCGCCAGTAGCGGCACGAGTCCGTTGGCTGTCCTGGATGAGGCAGGTTTCGTCGGGACGCTGGCGTCGAACTCCGAGTTCGAGATCGAGCGATACCTGCAACTCGGTGATGTCGTCTCGGCAACAACGATCATCGAGTCGATCTCCGAGGAAAAGCAGACCCGCGTCGGCCCGGGACACTTCGTCAGCTGGGTGACCGACTACGTCGACCAGAAGGGCGAACTGGTTGGTCGGCAGAGATTCAGGATCCTCAAGTTCAAGCCGGCAGGCCAATCCGCTCGGGCCTCCGATGGAGCCGACCGATGAAAGAGCCGCGTTCCCCTCAGACCTTGGATTGGAGCGAAGTGCGTGTGGGTGACAAGTTGCCGGAGATGATCATCAACGTCACCGCAACGGTGATCGTCGCTGGCGCGATTGCCACTCGCGATTTCATGCCGGTGCACCACGACCAGCGATACGCAATGAGCCAGGGCGCACCCGACATCTTTATGAACATTCTGTCCGACAATGCCTATTGCAGCCGGTTCCTCACCGACTGGGCCGGTCCGGAAGCGATGATCCGGCGACTCTCGATTCGCCTCGGCGTTCCTGCCTTTCCCGGATCGACACTCCGATTCACCGGGGTCGTCAGTGCGACCGATCTCGAGAACGACCACGGCAGGATCGAGGTCGATCTGCGCGCCACCAACGATCTCGGCGATCACGTCAGCGGAACCGCTTCGCTTCTGCTGCCCATCACGGCTGACCGCGTCGCGCGCTGAAACCCCCATCTCACTGCGCGCGACCTACGCTCTGCGTGGTGGAGCGAGTTCCGACGCATCAGTTCGCCGTGGATTCCTCCCGTTGGCATCTGCGCGTCGCTGGCCACCCCACGATGGTGTGGATCATCGTCTTGACGTATGTCGTTGCTGCAGTGTTGTCGTTCGGAGCGTATGCAATTGCTCGAAGGGGTGAACGACAATTCAACACGGCGGATCCCGCTGAAGCCGAGAACCAACGATTGCTGAAACGGCTCTGGCTCGTGATCGGAGTCACACTGTTGGTGTTTGCCCTCAGCAGGCAATTCAACCTTCAGACCTTGCTGATCCAATTGGCCCGGGACAAGGCATCTTCCCAGGGTTGGTATGGCGATCGACGTGGGTATCAGATCGCCTTCATCATTCTTACGGCGACAATCGGTGTGAGCGGGACAGTCGGCCTCGGCCTCATTCTTGGCAGGGTGATTGGACGGGTCGCTCTTGCTGTGGCCGGATTCGGGATGCTCGTGTCGTTCGCCGTGATTCGGGCGGCCTCGTTCCACTATGTCGACAAGGTCCTATCGCTGGGCGGCATGTTTCGTGTCAATTGGGTTCTAGAGATCGGCGGCATCGTCTTGATCATCGTCTCGACGATCACCTGGCGCCGCGCCGAGCAACAGCTCTTGTCGAGCGCGCTGGCGTCGACGGCCGCCACCGATCAATCGGCTCCGGCCGAGCCGGTTGCCGGGCGGAAATCCTGAGGGGTGAACCGAAGATGTAGGTTTGCGCGATCCGTCCGGCCCTTGGAGAAAATGCATGCGCGTGATTCGAGTCTCGTCAGTAATCGCTCTTCTCGTGGCAGGCATGACGATGCTGCCCGCTCGCTCCGCAGCAGAAGGTCGGGCGGTCCCCACGAACGTGAACGTCACCAAGTCGATCGGGAGCGAGGCCGAAGGCACCATTGCCGTCAACCCGACGAACACCCAGCAACTCTTCGCGTCCTTCAACGGACCTGCATTCGTGTTCAAGCGAAGCATCGACGGTGGAGCGTCGTGGATCGACGCGGGCGTCGGCATCCCCGCATCTTGCTGCGACGAAGTTGCTGCCTGGGACTCGTTCGGCAACCTGTTCCTCACCAACATCAATGGCGCCGTCAATGCAATTCCGCTGTACCTGAGTGTGGATGGCGGCGCGAACTTCACGCTCCTCGTGACGATCGACACGAATACCGGGCCTGGAATCGACCAACCGTCTGTCAAGGCGGGAGCCGGCAGCGTCTGGGTGACGTGGAACGACGGGGCGATCAAGGCGAGGGGTGCCGCGGTCACAGGTCTCGGCGCGGCCAACATCGGCGCCTTCAGCAACGAACAGTTGGCTCCCGGTGTTACCGGACAGTTCGGCGACATCGCGATCGGACCCACCGGTCAAGTCGTCGTCACCTATCAGAGCCAGACCCAGATCTTCTCCAACACCGACGCCGACGGGTTGGGCATCGGCGGGTTCGGCCCGCAGGTGGTGGTCTCGAGCACGAACATCGTCACGTTCGACTTCATCCCGGCGCAGAACGTCCGCTCGATCGACGCCGAGGCGAACCTCGCCTACGACCGCAGTGGTGGCCCCCGAAATGGTCGGCTGTACCTCTCGTACACGGACGAACCGATCGATGAGAACAACGACACAAACATCTACCTTCGCTATTCCGACAACAACGGAACGACCTGGTCCGCACCCATTCGGGTCAACGACGACACGACAACGACGAGCCAGTTCAACCCGGCGATCTCGCTCGACCAGACGACCGGCAACGTTGCCATCACGTGGCACGACGCACGTGCCGACCTCGTCAACAACAACCTCACCGAGTTGTGGGGCGCCGTGATCAGCGGTGCGGCCGCAACGGTGAGACCCAACTTCAAGATCAGCGTCGGCCAATCGAACAACGACACCGCTGGGAGCGGTACCGATTACGGCGACTACACCTCCGCCGACTTCCATGCCGGGAGACTTCATCCGATCTGGGCGGACAACTCGAACAGCACCGGTGACAACCCCGGCGGGACCAAGTTCGACATGTACACCGCAACCGTCGCAATCGTTCCGCCGGTGATCGCGGCCCATAGCCCGGTGACGGCGGAAGCAACCGGACCAGGCGGTGCGACCGTCGCGTACACACCACCGACCACAACCGACGATGTCGATCCCCCCGGGGTCGCGACGTGCGTTCCCTCGTCGGGAAGTCTGTTCCCGTTCGGCGCAACGAACGTCAACTGCAACGCTCAGGATGCAGCCGGGAACCCGGCACTCCAAACTCAATTCTCGGTCACGGTCGTCGACACGACCGGACCGGTCCTCACGCCGCCGGCGAACACCACCTCGCAGGCAACGAACGCGTCGGGCGCAGTCGTTCCCTACACGACCCCGATCGCGACCGATGTGGTCGACGGTGTTCGCCCGGTCACATGCCTCCCGGCGTCCGGAGCTCTCTTCCCGGTCGGAGCGACAACCGTGACGTGCACATCCACCGACACTCGCGCGAACGCTACGACGGTGACATTCACCGTGACCGTTACGCTGGTCATCGACTACATTTCGACTGATCCGGGCAGGTTGTTGGAGACCCGTTCGGGTTTGTCGACGGTTGACGGGTTGTTCAACAATGTCGGTATTCGTGCCGCGGGTTCGGTCACCGAGTTGCAGGTGACAGGTCGAGCCGGGGTACCCGCAGACGCAACCGCCGTGGTCCTCAACGTCACCGTAACCGAACCGCAAGCCGCCGGGTTCGTGACCGTCTTCCCGTGTGGCAGCCCACGACCAACCGCATCCAACTTGAACTTCTCCGCCGGTCAATCGATCCCGAACCTGGTCATCGCGAAGATCGGCACAGGAGGCAAGGTCTGCTTGTTCACCCTCGCAACCACCCATCTGCTCGCCGACCTCAACGGCTACTACCCGGCGATCACATCATTCGTCTCGACCGATCCGGGCAGGTTGTTGGAGACCCGTTCGGGTTTGTCGACGGTTGACGGGTTGTTCAACAATGTCGGTATTCGTGCCGCGGGTTCGCTGCACCGCAAGCCGACGCAGAGCACAGTCTGGGCACGTTCCAAATTCGACTTCACGCCCGCCAACCAGCAACAACTCGCCATCGGAAGAAGTC
>JANOEM010000003.1:0-2868 GCA_031413195.1 Actinomycetes bacterium | reverse complement strand
CATGCACCACCAGGATCGTGTTGTCGAGCTGGCCGAGCCGCCGCAGACCTTCGACCAGCCGGCCGATCTGCACATCGGTGTGGTCGAGGAACGCCGCGAATGCCTCCTGCAATCGGGCCGCGAGCCGACGCTCGTTGTCCGACAGTTCGTCCCATGGCTTGACACCGGGGTTTCGTTGCGCCAGCACGGTGTCGGCCGGGATGACGCCGAGTTGGATCTGGCGCCGGAACCATCGTTCGCGAACGACATCCCAGCCTTCGTCGTAACGACCGCGGTACTTCGCCAAGTAATGCGGAGGCGCCTGGTGCGGGGCATGTGTCGCCCCGAACGCCAAGTAGGTGAAGAACGGCCGGTCCGGCCGGACACCCTTCGAATCGGCGATCATCTTCAGCGCCTGATCGACGAGATCTTCGGACACGTGGTATCCGTCTTCGGGCGTTCCCGGCGTGTGGATCGGATGATTGTCGGCGACCAGTTCGGGATAGAACTGATCAGTCTCACCATCGAGGAAGCCGTAGAACCGATCGAAGCCGCGGCTCAGCGGCCACTGGTCGAACGGGCCGGCCGCCGAGCATTGTTCCATCGGGGCGAGGTGCCACTTGCCCAACGCGAACGTTGCGTACCCCTCGTCGTGCAGCACCTCCGCGACCGTCGCCGCATGGTTGGAAATGTGCCCGAGCTGGTTCGGGAACCCGGTCATGAAGTTCGACACGGTGCGCATCCCGACCGCATGGTTCGACCGACCGGTGAGCAGAGCCGCCCGGGTGGGCGAGCACAACGGGGTGACGTGGAAGTTCGTGAACTGCAGCCCGCCCGCAGCCAACGCGTCGATGTTCGGCGTGTCGATGTCGGAGCCGAAGCAGCCCAACTGAGCGAACCCGGTGTCGTCGAGCAACACGATGATCACGTTCGGCGCGTCCTCGCCGGGATGAGGCGCCTGCTCGAAACTCGGCTCCGATTCGGCGATTGTCCGCCCGATGCGACCCTGGAACTGCTCGTTGATCCCCACGTCGACTGCTCCCTCCTGGCAATGTATTGTCAGTCTACATGGCAGAAGTTTCTGAGAGTAGCGACGTCCCGGTGGCGCACACGCCAGCCGGTGGGTGGACGGAGATGCCGCAACCGTTCCTCGCGTCATGCACCGAACCAATCGTCGCGGGCGCACCGGACATGCGCGGCACCTGGATCGTCGCAAGCATCGATGTCGACGGGGTCGACCGGCCGGATCATCCCGCGATCGGCAAGATCCAACGGATCGAGCAAGCCGGCAACCGAGTGATCGTCACTGCATCCGGGATCGTGCACGACATGCGATGCGACGGCACCGAGGAACACGGCGTCCACGACGTCGCCGAGTTCGACCGGACCACGCCGATCACCGTCGTCGCCACGTTCGAGAACGGCGTGCACATCCTGCGCCCCGTCGGCATTCCGATCGAGGTCACCCGCCGGATCGAGGGTGATCAACTCGTCTGGACCTACATTGGTTTCACCGCCCGACTCGCCCGTATCTCCGAACGCTGAGGCAAGGACGAAACAAGTCTCGCCACGTCAATACAACGATGTCGTCTCAGTTGTTGATCGAGCGCGCTCAGGCCGGGCACGGTGCCACCGGCCGCAACGCCGGCCAATTGACCCTGACGTGTTGATCAGGGTCTACGGTTTCTGGTGGTCGGCGAGTTCATCGACTGGCCACGAGGAGATCCGCCCGCGATGACCGATTCCGGAGCACGGGCTGGTGCGCTCCCTCTGCTCTCGATCTCCCCAAGCTCAGCAGTGGGCGAGGTCAACGTGCCGATGCGAGTCGTTTGATCGATGTGATACGGTTTTTCTCCATCGCCCAGGGCTGAGTGCGTAAGGGGGTACAGATTGTCCACGAGCCAAAAGCGTGGTCATCGCGGTGCGCTTCGGCGCCGTGGACTGGCAGTCGTCGCCGTCCTGATCGCCGGTGGGGGGCTGCTCACCACGTCGGTGTCGGCGATACCGAGTCCTGCGTCGTTCGTGGCGATCTCACCATGCAGGTTGGCCGACACCCGCCCGGCTCCGGAGACTGTCGGGCCACGATCCACCCCACTCGGGTCGAACGAGACGTACTCGGTTACGGTGCGGGGAACGAACGGCAACTGCACGCTGCCGACCACCATGGTCGGTGTGTCGCTCAACGTCACGATTGTCAACCCAACTGCGTCGAGCTTCCTGACTGTGTTCCCGGCGGATGTCAACCGTCCGCTCACGGCGAATCTCAACTGGCTCGCCAACCAGCCACCGACACCGAACGCCGTCACCGTGGCGCTCTCCGGTGACGGCAAGATGTCGATCTACAACCTGTCCGGCTCGGTCGACTTCACGATCGACGTGTTCGGGTACTACGAACCCGCGAGCAGCGGTCCGCCCGGGGCGCCGGGCCCCATCGGGCCGCAGGGCATCGCCGGGCCGAAGGGTGACCCCGGCGTCAATGGGATCAACGACAGCGATCCCGCCACCTTCGTTCGAGGTCAAAAGAGCGTCACCTCGTGCGTTGCGATTCTGACTCCGCCAGTCGGACGAGCCGTGGTCGTGCGCAGCATCCACATCAACGTCTACCAGAACACGACGCCAGGATTCGGCAACAACGTGCTGCTGTACATCGGCACGGGTTGTGTTGGTGGGGTCCTTGAGGCGGTGAACCCGGCCACCATCGGCATGGTCGACCTCTCCTACGAGCCCGGCGTCATCATTCCTGCCGGCTCCTCACTCTTCGCGAACCGCCAGAACAACGTGGCGGCCGAGGTGCTTGCCATCGGTTACTCGGTACTGGCCTCGGCAGCTGTGCCGATCGCAACGTTGGATGAGTCGCGCTCCTCGACTCCAGGACCCAACGTCGACGGC
>JANOEM010000002.1:0-7081 GCA_031413195.1 Actinomycetes bacterium | reverse complement strand
GAGATCGCTCGTCGTGTCGGCGATGCCGATCACGGGACGGCCGGCGTCGGAACGGCCGACACCGAGCGCGACGCGATGGGACATCGACACCTCGTCGTCACCTGCGAGCCACCGCGTGCTGCGCAGCGTCACCGCGTCCCCTCCCGCATGAGGGCCGACGACCAGCCGCCATCGACCGTCAGCACCTCGCCCGAGACGAACGATGCCTCGTCAGCCAACAGGAACGCAACAGCGGTGGCAATCTCGGCCGGCGCGGCGAGCCGCCCCAACGGGGACTGCCGGCGGAGCAGCTCAAGGTGCTCCTCCGGTGCGGTGACGAGCGCCGGAGTCGCAACCGCTCCCGGCGCCACTGCGTTGGCGCGAATCCCGCGGGAGCCGTACGCCACCGCCACGTTGCGGGTGAGTGCCTCGACTGCTGCCTTCGTCATCTCGTAGGCGCCGTACCCGGGATGGGATCGGGCGGCGTGGACCGACGAGACGTTGACAATCGATCCGGGCGTGCCGTGCTCCAGGAAGTTCCGTACTGCGGCACACACGCCCCAGAACGTGCCCAGCTGGTTCACGGCCAGCAATCGATGGACCACGTCAGGATCCGGGTCGTCAAGCGGTGTCGCAAGCGTGACCCCCGCACAGTTCACCCACCCACTGCAGACACCTGCGTCGCGTGCGGCCGCCAGGTGCGTGTCGGCCAGTGCGACGTCCCCGACGACGGCGATGCTTCCGCCGGCGAGCGCGCCCATCACCGTGCGTAGCGCAGGCCCGTCGACGTCGAGGCCGACGACGCGCCAGCCCGTCCCTGCGAGATGTTCCGCCACCGCTCGCCCGATCCCGGAGGCGGCCCCGGTCACGACCACTGCTTTGCTCATTGAGTCACCGCTGCGAGAGGGGCCCGTGCGATCGATCGAAGGTGCCCGTCGGCAGCATCGATCAGTCGCTCCAGCGAGCCTGCGGCGGCGAGCGTCTGCCAGACCTGGTACCGGTCGTCGTCGTAGGCAGCTCGCGGCGGCAAGTACATGAACCCGGGCCCGTTCGTCAGGTTCAGCACCGCGATCGCGAGATCGGGGTGACGCCGGCGAAGCTCGCGCTGTAGGTCGGAATACGCCTCCCCCGGATGGGCGACGACGACTGCGTCGCCCAAGCGCCAGAGGTGGAGTGGATGGAACGCGCGGCCGTGAGCGTCGCGATAGCCGTCGGCCAGACGGTTGGCTCGGGTCATTCGTTCGCGCGCCGCAGCTGGGTCGAGATCCTTCCACTGCGACAACAGTGCGGCCTCGGTCAGTGGGGGTCGGCACTCGAACTCGACGTCGAGTCGGACAAAGCTCTGCTGCTCGTCCGGGGTCCGAGGGGTTTCGCTCCAGATAGCGAGCGGTGCTCCCGACTCGACGACACCGTCGAAGTGCAAACCGACCCCCGCCCGACCCATGTTGCTGAGGGTGCTCAGCACCGCGTACGCAAGGGTGCGGCCGTGACGGTCGGCGACAGAGGTGTCGGCCGTGTACTGCTCCCGCGGCGAGAGCTCCCCAGAGGCGCCCTGGAAGAAGAGACACGGCACCCCGGTTCGGGTCTCCACTTCTCGGCGCATCTCGCCGAGGAAGTCGGGCGAGAGAAGGCGGTTATCCCACCCCAGCGTGGTCGGGTGGCACGCGTAGTTGACGAGGATCGCTCGATCTCCTCCGTCGGCATCGACCACGCGCCCCACGAGCACCGTCGTATCGGCGTCGGCGTCGGGGTTGAAACCCACCGCGTAGCGCTCGCCACACGGGACGTCACGGACTACGGCGAGGTGGCACGAGCCGTAGGCCCAGGTGATCGTCGCATCGAAGGCGTCCGAGGCAGCCGCGTGGGCGAGACGGCCGAGCGTCTCGACGAGCTGCTCTCGATAGTCGTCGAGCAGGCCGACTCCGGGAAGGCGGTGGTCGGTGTCGCAGATCGACGGCCCGGAGTGCGTGTGGGTCAGGTGCAGCAGGACCCGGTCTCTGTCGACCCTCAGTCGCTCGACGAGGGGTGACATGACTCGATCGAATGCGGCGACGTTCTGCCACCATCCGAGGTCGACGGTGATGATGTATCGCAACCCGTCGGACGAGTTGATGGCGATCACACCCGCAGAGAGCGGATGGTGCACCCCGATTGCGACCGACTCACGAGCCGCGCCCCAATTGTGGGCTCGCACCCCGATCGGAGGGGTGATGTCACCGGTCGCAATGCCGACCCGGCACGCCGATTCCCTGGGGGCCCAGTCGACGACGGGATCGCTCGTCGGGTCGGACGTCATCGAACGCCGGCCCGTACGAGTTCGTCCAGGATCTCGTCGATCCCGATGCCGGGCGCGAAGCCGGCAACTGCGCGTGCACGTTCGGTGCTCGTCACAACCTCGATGCGTGGGCCGGGAAGTCGGAGGTCGACGAACTCGATGCCGAGCGCCTTGGCGAGCCTCGGGACGACGACCTCGTAGTCGAATGGTGCTGGCCCCGAGAGGTTGCATACCTGCCCGACGGCACCCGGTCGGGTCAGCAAGCAGATCAGACCCTCGACAAGGTCGCGCGCGTCGCAGAACTGGAACCGGTACGGAATGCCGTCGGCATCGCGCGCCAGCAAGAGCGTGTGCCGCTGGTCGACGATGTTGGCGTCGATCGTCGCGACTGCCTCAGGGCGTCCGACTGCGTCGAGGATCGATCGCAATCCGCTGGCGAAGAACAGCCGACCCGACCAACCGTCGTGGCGCGCGATCTCGCTGCTCTCGGCGGTCAGCGAGAACCGACCGACGCTGATCGGCAGCCCATGCGCGCGGTGATAGAAGTCTGCGATCACCTCGTCCAGTTGCTTCGTCAGTCCGTAGAAGCTGTACGGACGGCTTGGAAGTTCCTCGGTGATCTCGCCGACCACTTCAAGCGCCGGGTACACCTCGTCGCTGCTGGCCAGCACGACACGTGCGATGTCGGGGCAGAGCCGGGCGACCCGATCGAGGAGCAGGTACGTCGATGCGACGTTCGAGGCGAACAGGCGGTCGTTGGCGTCGGCGCTCCAGTCCATGAGCGCTGCCAGGTGCACCACGGCCTGCACCCCGTCAACGGCGTTGGCGACGACCTCCGGGTCCGAGAGCGAACCGACCACCACCTCGACCGCCCCGGGCAACTCTCCCGCTCGGTCGTCCTCGGGGAGAACCACCGTGCTCACCCGCGCACCTGTGGCGAGCAGACGGTCGGCGAGTCGTCGACCCACTCGGCCGGTCGCCCCCGTCACGAGCACCCGCGCCCCGTCGAGCCACGCCTCCTCGATCGGTGCTCCCTGTGCAGCCGGACCGGCCGAGTTGGATGAGGCTCCGTGGCTCATGTGGTCTCTCCGATGCGTGCAGGTGGGTTGCCTTCGAGTATCAGCTCCATCAGCTGCGAGACGGTAAGCGACTCGTGACGGAGATCTGCGACCTTGCGGCCGTGACGCAGAACCACGACGTGGTCGGCGAGCTCGGCGACGTGAGGGAGCGCGTGGCTGATGATCCCGATAGCGATGCCACGGTCGCGGATCATCTTGACGAGATCCAGCACGGCCCGGGACTCCCGCAGTCCCAGCGCAGAGGTGGGCTCGTCCATCAAGACGACGCTCTTGGCCCAGTAGGCCGCTCGTGCGATGGCCACACACTGGCGCTGCCCGCCGGACATCGAACCGATCAACTTCCCCGTGATCGCCGGCAAGCTGATGCTCAGGCCCGACAACTCACGGGTGGCATTGTCGATCATCTCCCGCTTTGCGAGCCGATTGAAGCCGAGCACCCCGCCTCGTCGAAGCTCACGCCCGAGGAAGACATTGGCGGCCACGTCGAGGTTCGGTGCCAGCGCCAGTTCCTGGTACACCACCTCCACCCCCTTGCGTCTCGCGTCGAGCGGGTCGTGGACCTCGATGACCTGACCGTCGAGGAGGATCTTGCCCTCGTCGGGGCGGAGCGCTCCCGTGAGCATCTTCACGAGGGTCGACTTGCCTGCACCGTTGTCACCGACGATGGCTGTGATCTCACCACGACGGAACGCGATACTGACGTCGACGACCGCCTCGATGTGGTCGAAGCGCTTGGTGATGTTCCTCGCCTCGTAGGCGCTGACGTCGTCGCTCATGCGCGTGCCACGCCGTTCGTGCGCAGATGGTCGTAGACGACGGCGAGCAGCAACGCCGACCCCAGGAAGAGGTACTGCGTCGACACACCGAGGTTGAGGAGCTGGATGCCGTTGCTGATGATTCCGATGAGCAGCACGCCGAGCATCGTGCCGACCACGTTACCGCGGCCCCCAGTGAGGGCCGTACCACCGAGGATCACGCCGGCGAGGATCGACAGCTCGAGGCCGGTGAGCGAGTTGGCGTCGCCCACGGTGGTGTAGCCGGCGACGACGATCCCGCCCACGCCGGCAGCGAGTGCGCTGAGTACGTACAGCTGGAGCTGCCTGAATCGAACCGGGATGCCGGCGAGTCGCGCCATCGCCCCACCGGGCGTCCCGCCGATGGCATACCAGTGCCGGCCCCACACGGTCGCGTGTAGGAGCCACCAGACGATCGCGAACGCCACCAGCATGATCAGGAGGGGCACCGGGATGCCGGCGACTCTCCCTTGACCGAGGTAGCGAATCGTGTCATTCGAGACCCGGATCACCCTGCCGTCGGTCACCCGGAACGCGAGACCGCGAACGGCGAACTGGGTCCCGACGGTGATGACGAAGGCGTTGATGCCCACGTAGCTGATGAGTGATCCGTTCACGGCGCCAACAGCCACCGATGCGAGGAGGGCGAGGGCGATGGCCACTGCAACGGGCACTCCGTTCTCGAGACTCGTAGCGACAATCGTGCCACTGAGGGCCATGACGGCAGCGATCGACAGGTCGAGGCCACCACTGATCAGCACGGCGGTGGTGATCGAAGCGACGATCCCCGTGAAGGAGATCGCCGATCCGATGTTCAACAGGTTCTGCGTCCGGAGAAAGAACGGGCTGAGCTGGGTCATCGCGACGCTCACAACGACGATCGCCCCAACGAGACCTGCGTACTGACCGTTGATCACGCCTGCCAATCGGCGCCGGGGGAGCCGCTCGCTGAGACTCGTCCCAGCGAGCGGCTTGACGCTTTCGGTCATCGAGTTGGAAGCTCCGCTGGCAGCATGGCGATCGGGGCGTACACCTCCGCGGGCACTGGGAGACCTGCTGCGATGTCCTGGGCAAGCGGGATCCAGAAGTCACCCCACGAGGCCGCACCGAGGTCGACAGAACCGATCAGCGCTGTATCGCCTTCGGCGATCGCGTCGGTTACGGCCGAGCCGCCGTTCACCCCGGTCACAGCAGCGGTCGTGTGTCGATCGGTCACCTTCAGAGCCTCGGCGTTGGCGAGTGCCCACAGATCGGCGACCGTGCAGTTCAGGATGTTCGTCGCGTCGGGGTTCGCCGTGAGGACGTCGGTGAAGTTGTTCTGCAGTTCGAGCGAGGTGGTGCTGTTGGTGTCGTGGTCCACCGAGCTGATGCCAGGGAAAGCCGCCTTCACGACGTCCGCACAGACGGAGGCGCGCAGCGCCACCTCCGGGCCGGCCGCCGGGTAGAAGGTCGTGATGAGCGTGGTGTCGTCAGCCGTCCAACCCTGCGCCTGGGCGAACTCCACCAGTCGGGCGCCCTCGAGCTCACCCATGCCGGCGTTGCTCGGCCCGAACAGCACGGTGCCCTCCGACGCGGTGACGACCTGGACGACCGGGATGCACTCGGCGGTGAAGATCTCGTTGACGCTGTCGAGGAGGTCCTCGAGCTGGTTGTTGCTGACGACAACCGCCGGGTCGCGCACCACGAGCGACTGAGCCGCCGAGATCGGATCGCTGGTGCTCGGGAACTTGTAGTCCGCCACCGCCAGCTCAACCCCCGCCTTCGAGGCGGCGGCGTCCATGCTCTCGTTCATCGAGATGTTGACTTCGTTGACGGTGTCCTGGGCGCCGAAGCCGACGACGAGCGACCCATCCGATGCCTCTGCATCGGCGACCCACACGTCGGGGTGTTCAGACGCCGCGACGTACGAGCACGAGTCGGTGCTCCACGCCACCCAGTCGTCGCTGTTGCCACTCGACGGAGCGGTCCACACGATCTCGCCCGAGCCACCGCTGGCGGCCACCGTCGTGGCAGCTGCGCCGTCGTCGACCGCAGCGGAGTCGGTGACGTCTGTCGCCTCAGGTGCGGTCGCCTCCCCGGCGGCGTCGTCGTCCGAGCCGCACGCGGCGGCGACCAGCAGCACTACCAGCGACATGCTGGCGAGCTTCCGTCGATTCCGATTCATCATATCCCCTGTTCTGTATGACCGAACTCTAATCGGCACTGCCTAACACCATAGAAAGAATCGGCTCGCCTGTCAAGGTGCCGCTCCGCATCGCCCAGGTCAGTACGTCGCCCTGCCGCCACTGATGTCGTAGACCGCCCCCGTTGAGAAGCTCACCTGCTCCGAACAGAGAAAGGCGACCAGTTCGGCGACCTCCTCCGGACGCCCAACCCGCTTCATCGGGATCAGGTTCGTGATGTTCTCGAGAACCGCCGGGTCGGTGTCGGCATTCATCGCAGTGGCGATCACTGCGGGGGCGATGACGTTGACGAGCACGCCGGTGGTGGCCAGCTCCTTGCCGACGGACTTCGTCAAACCGATGACGGCAGCCTTCGAGGCCGAGTAGATCGATAGGTTCGCGTTGCCGTCCTTGCCGGCCATGCTGGCGAAGTTGACGACACGCCCCCATCTCCTTTCCACCATCGACGGGATGAACGCACGCATCGCGTTGACCGTGCCCAACACGTTCACCTCGAAGACCGCCCGCCACTCGTCAGAACTGGTGTCGACGAGCGGTTTGCCCGGTCCGACCACCCCGGCCGAGTTCACGAGGATGTCCATCGGTCCAAGCTCGGCGGCCAACTGCGCGAACGACGCTTCGTCGGTCACGTCGCACACGACGTCGGGCCCGCCGGCGCGATCGACCGTCGTTACCTCGACCCCAGCGGCCCGCAAACGTTCGGCGCATGCGGCACCGAGGCCGCTCGCTCCGCCAGTGACCAATGCTCGTCGCTCGCTCATTCCTGCTCCT
>JANOEM010000001.1:0-5298 GCA_031413195.1 Actinomycetes bacterium | reverse complement strand
GATCCGAATGCGACGACCACCACGAGCTCGACGACGACCTCGACGACCGCTCCCCCGACGACTCTCGGGGTCCCACCAACCACGACTCCGCCCACCGCGACCAGTCAGCAGCCCGTGCCGACCACCACACCGACCGTGACGCCGACGAATACGACTACCACTGTCCCCGCAACGACCACAACGGCACCGCCGGCTGAAACCACGACGACTCTTCAGGCCTGATTCGGCGAATACGGCCGAAAAACGATTCATGTCACCGCAAGCGACCGATTTTCGTACGTTGCGGTGACATGAATCTCTGGGAAGAGGGGGCCGGGGGGTGTGGGAGGGGCGCCTTCTGCTCGGTTTCCGGCATCGTCATCTGCGATCACCAACAGCCGCGGTGGATGATCTCGCCCGGAGGTCGTCGTCGGCGAGTCGCGCTTCGCCCCTGATTCGCGTCAATCAGGTCGCTGCCCAAGTCGCCGCCTTCGAGCTCGGTTGGCCATCCCAACGCTAGGGCACCGAGAAGCTGCAAGTGTTCGGGGATACCGAGCGACGACCTCAATTCGGTTTCATTGTGGAACACGCCGAAGAACAGTGCGCCGAGACCGAGGTCATCTGCAGCGAGGAGCATCGTCATCAGCGACATCGAAGCATCGATGGTCCAGTACGGGGTCGGCCACGCCGAGACTCCGGCACCGAGGCCAGTGCGGACCTTGTCCGGCTCGCCATACCGTTCGACATAGGCCGTCGGATCGGCCAGTGGCAGCGCGATCACAGGCGCGTCGAGCAAACCTTGCCACCGAAACGTGGCACGCCTCTCGGGTGGCAGCGTCACGTCCCAGAACCTGGCCGTCTCCGACCCGGAGAGAACGACGAGGTGCCAACCCTGCGTCTTGCCTGCACTTGGAGCTCTCGAACCGAGCCCGACCAACTCCTCGACCAACTCGAGCGGCACCGGCCGCTCGGTGAACGACCTGGTCATCCGCCGAGATCGGACAACCGACTGGAACGACCGTTCGCCGTCCATCGACTCCGACGTGGGCCCGGAGGACTGCGATCCGCTCAGCGTTTGCCGAGCTTGACGAGATCCTCGGCCATCGACCAGCCGTGGACGATCAAGGCGCCGCCCTTCTTCACGTTGACGGTCGCGAACTGAGCCTGGATGTCTGCGTTGATCTTGTCCGCCTTGAGCGACTCGTGGTCGAGGAATCCGCTCTGCCCGTTGCCCTTGACGACGAAGCTCTGCTCGTCGTAGTTACCGTCGACCCCGAACCGCTTGGCCAACCGACGCCCCCACGCACGCTCTTCGCCCACGGCTCGATGCCCGGGCCTCGGGATGATGTCGCCCAGGCTCTTGAACGCTTCGAGCCCGTCAGCCTTGACGAACCGGGTTCCGACAACGACGTCCTCGTCCGGAAACGCCATCAACGCCCGGTGATACGCCTCGCCCATCAGGCCTTTCAGGACCTGATCGCGCTTGGACGTACGTTTGACGCTGAGCAACCCGAGCAGCACGCACGGAGTACCACCGATACGCTCGAGGGTCGCAAACATGAACCCGTGCAGGACACCGTCGATCCGGGCGACCGTACTGAGGACCCAGTCCTCTTTGGCCTTGGATGCGGTCCCGATATCGAACGCGCCACCCATGGACGCCATCTCATCGAGGTCGGCGTCGCTCAGCGCCGCACAGTCCCTGGTGTCGACCTGGATTGCCATCGAGACTTCGTGCTCCCCATCGTGGTGGCGCTGCGCTTGCAGCGCGTCGTAGATACAGGCGTCTATTCTGCCACCAAATCCGGGGTTTTCGGAAGCACGGGGAAAACAACTGCCAGCCGGCGGCGGCTACAGGATCACCGAGTCGTGACCGAACGCGACGCGCAGTTCTCCGACAGCGCGGTCGAGATCGACGCAGAACTCGTCGGCGAGGCGCAGCGTCTTTCCCGCGCCGAGTTGGACATAGACCTGCGACTCACCGGGATGATCACGCAGGATCCGCTTCAGTTGATGGATCTTCAACTCGTTCAGCATCGAAGCAGGCAGGCGTAGCCGTAACGGAGTCGAATTGCCGGTATCCAGGCCCTCGAGGATCGCCACGTCCTGGACCATGAAGCCCACCCGGGTCTCATCCTTACGGTCGAGTCGGCCCTTGACGGTGACGATCGCATCGTCGACCAACTTGTGTCCCTGTTCCATCAACGTTCGCGGGAACACCGTTGCCTCGACCGAACTGTCGAGATCCTCCAGCGTGAAAACCGCCATCTGGTCGCCCTTCTTGGTGAACTTGCGCGCCAACCCGGTGATCACCCCGCCCAGCGTCAGAATCGCTCCGTCTTCGCGCTCGACCGCCTCGGCGATCGTGCAGTCCACCTTGCGCCGCAAGGCCGCCTCGACCCCGAGGAGGGGATGATCGCTGATGTACAGGCCGAGCATCTCCTTCTCGGCCTTCAAGCGGTGGGCCTTTTCGAACTCGGAGTCAGGAATGACCACCCGTTCGTCGAAGTTTCCGGCTTCGTCGCCGCCAATGTCGCCGAACAGGCTCATCACCCCCTGGTCACGTTCGCGGCGCCGCACAACAGCCGCGTCGATGATCGGCTCGAACACCATCATCAGGCCCTGGCGGGGATGTCCGAGACCGTCGAACGCCCCGGCCTTGATCAGCGACTCGATGGTCCGTTTGTTCAACACCGACTCAGGAACCCTCTCGGCGAAGTCGTAGAACGATTCGTACGAACCGTTCTCGTTCCGTTCGCCGAGGAGTTGCTCGACCAAGCCCTCTCCGACGTTGCGTACTGCAGAGAGACCGAACGCGATTGCCCCGGGGCTGCCGACGGGCAGTTCGACCCCCCGCGGCACCTGATCCGGCGAGAGCGCGGCGAAGTCGCTCACCGACCGGTTGATGTCTGGCGTAAGCACCTTGATTCCCATCGAGCGTGCGTCTGAGAGGTAGATCGCTGCTTTGTCGAGGTTGCTCTTCACGCTTGTCAGCAGGCACGAGAAGAACTCGACCGGGTAATGCGCCTTGAGATAGGCCGTCTGGTAGGTGACGAGCCCGTATCCGAAGGTGTGGCTCTTGTTGAATGCGTAATCGGCGAACTTCTCGATGATGTCGAACAGGTCTTTGCCAAGCTTGACCTCGTACCCCGATTCAACGCACCCGCTCTCGAACGCTGCGCGCGCGTCGGCCATGTCTTCCCGCGACTTCTTGCCCATTGCCTTGCGGAGATTGTCGGCTTCGGCGAGCGAGTACCCAGCGAACCTTTGCGCGACACGCATCACGCTTTCCTGATAGATCATCAGCCCGAACGTGTCGCCCAGTACTTCCTCCGCATCGGCGTGAAAGTACTTGACCGGCTTACGTCCATTCTTGCGGTCGGCATAGTCGTAGTGCATGTTGACGCTCATTGGACCGGGGCGGTACAGCGCCAGGACGGCCGAGACGTCTTCGAAGCAATCCGGGGCCAAAGACTTGAGGAGTGCTCGCATCGGCGGCGACTCCAATTGGAAGACCCCGATCGTGTCGCCCCGGCCGAGCAGTTCGAACGTCGGCTTGTCGTCGAGCGAGACCTCATCGATGTCGAATGACTCATCGCGACGCTCGCGCACCATCTTGACCGCGTCGGTGATCACGTCGAGGTTGCGAAGACCGAGGAAGTCCATTTTGAGCAGGCCGAGTTCCTCGACCCCGTGCATTTCGAACTGGGTCACCAACGGGGCATCTTCGGGTCTGCCGCCCGGCGCCGGCTTGCGTTGCACCGGAAGGTAGTTCGTGAGCCGATCCTTCGTGATGACGACTGCTGCGGCGTGGATGCCGTCGCTGCGTTTGAGGCCCTCGAGACCCTTGGCGACGTCGATGACCCGCTTCAGATCGGGATCGGTTTCGTACATTGCTCGCAGCTCCGACGCTGCTTTGTACCCATCTGCGTACTTCGGGCTCTGCTCGAAGCAGTACTTGAGGGGCGTGTCGCGTCCCATCACCAAGGGCGGCATCGCCTTTGCGGCCTTGTCTCCGACGCCGTAGGGGTATCCGAGAACACGTGCAGCATCGCGCACCGCATTGCGGGCCTTGATCGTGCCGAAGGTGATGATCTGCGCGACGTGATCGCGGCCGTAGGTCTCGGCCGCATACCGGATCATCTCGTCTCGATAGCGCGAGTCGAAGTCCATGTCGATGTCCGGCATCGAGATCCGGCTCGGGTTGAGGAATCGTTCGAACAGCAGGTCGTACTTGATCGGGTCGAGGTCGGTGATTCGCAACGCGTACGCGACTGCACATCCGGCCGCAGAACCGCGTCCGGGGCCGACGCGGATGCCAGCGTCCTTGGCGTGCTTGATCAAATCCCACACGATCAGGAAGTAGCTGCTGAAGCCCATGTCGGCAATGACCTTGAGCTCGTACGAAACCCGCTCGATGACTGGCGAGGGCAACAGCCCTGCCGGCGAGATCTGGTCCGCGTAACGCACCTTGGCGCCTTCCCAGGCCAGGTGGTTGAGGTACTCGGTGTCGTTTGCGAAACCAGCGGGCACCGGAAAGTTCGGCAGGTCCACCTTGCCGAACTCGATGGTGACGTCGGCCCGTTCGGCGACCCACAGCGTGTTGTCGCAGGCCTCGGGATAGTGCCGGAACAGGTAGCGCATCTCCTCCGCCGTCTTGAGGTAGTGCTCTTGACCTTCGAACTTGAAGCGTTTCGGATCGCTGAGCATCGCGCCGGTCTGCACGCAGAGCAGCGCGTCGTGGGCCTCGTGGTCGTGACGATGGGTGTAGTGACTGTCATTGGTCGCGATCAGCGGCGCGCCGATCTTCTTCGCGATCTCGATCAGCTTGGGATTGGTCTCATGCTGGGCGGGTAGGCCGTGGTCCTGCAGTTCGACGAACAGGTTGTCCCGACCGAAGATGTCTTGGAGCCGCCCCGCCTTTTCGAGCGCGCCCTTGTCGTCACCGTTGAGCAAAGACTGGAGTACATGTCCACCGAGACATGATGTGGTCGCGATCAGCCCCTTGCTGTACTTCTCCAACAACTCCCAATCCATTCGTGGCTTGTAGTAGTAGCCCTCCATGAAGGTGAGGCTGCTGAGTTGGATCAGGTTGCGATAGCCCTCGTTGGTCTCGGCGAGCAGCGTGAGGTGGTAGTAGAGCTTCTTGCCGCCTTCGATGTCGCCGCCGGAGTCGTCGACCCGACCTCGCCGCGTCGGCCGCTCATGACGCGAATCCCACGCCATGTAGGCCTCGGTCCCGATTACGGGCTTGACGCCGTTCTCGAGGCACTCCTTGTAGAAGTCGAGGACTCCGTACATGTTGCCGTGATCGGTCAT